>JAJNBO010000312.1 GCA_021156245.1 Ramlibacter sp.
TCAGCCCCAGGAGGCTGGCCACGGCCACCCATCGTGTTGTTTCGACGGCAGGCGGGACGACGGGAACTTCGGTGGATTGCATCTGCGATGGCATCATAGCCAGTGATGATGAACGTTCGACAGCTGCTCGCCGATCTCGCGCACTTCCCGTGGCTGTCGACGGCACAGACGCTGCGCGAACGTTTCCGCGAAGACAGGCTGGGCCTGTCCGCCAGCAGCCTCACCTTCACCACCACCATCGCGCTGGTGCCGTTCTTCACGGTGGCCCTGGCGCTGTTCACCGCGTTTCCCATCTTCAGCAAGCTGCAGGCGAGCCTGCAGCAATGGCTGATCCAGAGCCTGGTGCCCGAAGCCATCGCACGGCAGGTGATCGGTTACCTGACGCAGTTCGCGGGCAAGGCCAGCAGGCTGGGTTTCGTCGGCCTGGCGGCCCTGGTGGTGTCGGCGCTGGCGCTGGTCCTCACCATCGACCGCACCTTGAACGGCATCTGGCGCGTGCGCCGGCCTCGGCCCCTGGGGCAGCGCGTGCTGATCTACTGGGTGGCGATGACGCTGGGCCCGCTCCTGCTCGCGATCAGCCTGAGCACCACGTCCTGGGTGCTGTCGGCATCGCGGGGCTTCGTCCGCGCGCCGGCGAGCGGCATCGCGTTCGTGCTGGACGTCGTCGAATTCCTGCTCCTGGCGGGCGCGCTCACCGCGTTGTACCGCTACGTGCCGAACACGCCGGTGCGGCGCTCCCACGCCATCGCTGGCGGCTTCTTCGCCGCGATAGGCATCGAGGTGGCCAAGCGCCTGCTGGCCTGGTACCTGGGCCTGGTGCCCACGTATTCGGCGGTGTACGGGACCTTCGCCACCGTCCCCATCCTGCTGGTGTGGATCTACATCGGCTGGCTCACCGTGCTGTTCGGCGCCGTCGTCACCGCGTACATGCCGAGCCTGCTGGCAGGCACGCGGCGGCGGGGGGGCGGTCACGGCTGGCAGTTCCAGCTGGCCATCGAGGTCCTGCAGCACCTTCACGCCGCGCGCAACACGGCCCGACGCGGGCTCAGCGCCGCGGAGCTCGCCACGGCGATGGAGGTGGAACTGCTGCAGCTGGAGCCGGTGTTGCAAACGCTGGTGCAATTGGACTGGGCAGGGCGCCTCAACGAAGTCGAGGACCACGATGCCACCCGGTACGTGCTCCTGGCAGACGCGGAATCCACCGCCCTGGAGCCGCTGATGCGCCACCTGCTGCTGCCCGCATCCGATGCCACCGCGCGCCTGTGGAGCAGCGGCCGGCTCTCTTCCATTTACCTGCGCGACGTGATCTGATCGGCGCCATGCGCGCGCCGCCTCTCACCGCCGAACTCATCGAGATCGCGGCCTTGCGCGAGCCGCGGCGGCCTGCCTTGCGTGACAACGTTCACGCGATGGACTACGGCCAGCTGCACACGGCGATCGTCCACTGCGCCGGTTGGCTGGGCCAGCAGGGCGTGCACGCCGGCGAGCGCATCGCCATTGGCGGCCCCGGCTTCGTCACCCAGATGATCGTGTTGCTGGCCGCCGAAGCGGTCGGCGCGGTCACTGCCTCCTTCGTCGCAGAGGGGGACCCGGACGCGCCCTTCCTCTTCACCCAGGTCACGCACGTCTTCTCCACGACGCCGCAGGACGTGCCGCCAAATGTCGCTTTCCACGCGCTCGACGACGCCTGGCTGAAGGCGCTGCGCCAGCCACTGCCGGCGGGGCAGCTCGCCTGGAGCGCGCCGGCCTGGGACGCGGCGCACCGGATCATCCGCACCTCCGGATCCACCGGCGCGTCGAAGTTCATGGTGCTTACGCGCGGCGCCTTCGAATATCGCCTGCGCCTCGGACCGGACGCACCCACCTCGCCGGACACCCGGCTGCTGATGCTGGCGCCGCTGGTGGTCAACGCCTGTCTCACCCGCAGCAGCGCCGTCCTGCGCCAGCGCGGCCTGGTGATGGTAGGAGGCCGCGCCGAGGTCGTCCAGCTCGCGCCGACCGAGGTCTGGGGGTTGCCGATCCAGTTGCAGCGCCTGCTGGCGGACCTGCCGGCTGGCTACCGCGCGCCGCACGCTGTCACCGTCTCCACCGCCGGCGGGCTGGTGACGCCGGCCGACCGGGCACGCATCGAATCCGTGTTCGGGGGCCGCATCACCAGCCGCTACGGCAACAACGAAGCAGGCTCCGTGTGCGACGACCTGGATGCGTCCGGCCGCGGGCTGCTCAGCGCCGGCTGTGACGTGCGGATCCTGGACGAGGGCCACCGCGAGCTTCCGGAAGGGGAACACGGCCGGATCGCCTTGCGCACGCCGTCCATGGTGGAGGGCTATCTCGGGCGGCCGGAGGAAACGGCCGCGGCCTTCCAGGACGGATGGTTCCTGAGCAGCGACGTCGGCGCCCTGGTCGGGCCGCGCATGCTCCACCTCGCCGGGCGCCAGGACGACCTGGTCAACATCGGCGGCCTCAAGGTGCCAGCCTCCCGCCTGGAGGCCGGCTTGCGCGCCCAGCCGGCCATCGCGGACGCGGCGGCGCTGTCCGTGCACCTGGAGGACGGCGCCATCACGCTCGGCCTGGCCTTGGTGCTGGCTGCAGGCGCGACGACGCAGCAGGCCGAGGCGCAAGTCGCCAGTGCATTGCACGTGCAGGGCGACGTGCTGCTGCGCCTGCTGGTGCTCGCGGACCTGCCGCGGCTGGCGTCCGGCAAGATCGACCGCCAGGCGCTCCTGCGGCTGTTCCGGCAGCACGCGTGAGCACACCGGTATGGAGCACCCGCCGAGGCTTCACGGGGTGCTCGGCGCCCTGACATCGTCGAAGCTCAGCGCCCGTGTTGCATCCCGGAGCCTGTCCCCCTCCACAAGCACTTCGCGTGGAAGGGGATGGCTGATGAAGTGCAGCGGGCTCGCGGTCAACCCATACGCCCCGCTGCCATGGATTGCGACAAGATCCCCCTCCTCGAGCCTTGGAAGGACGACCCCGCGCGCGAGGCGGTCGATCGAGGTGCAGAGGGGGCCGACGAGGTCGATCTTCTCGGACGACTCCCCACCACCGACCCGATGCATCCGATAGTTCCGGTGGATGACCATGCCGACGTGACCCGACGCCGGACGGTGGTTGTTCATGCCACCGACACAGATGCCGATCCGGCTGCCACGCGATTCCTTGACGGAGATGATCCGGGTGAGGAAGTACCCGGCCTCTCCGACCAGGAAGCGCCCCAGCTCCAGGGTGAGCGACGTCTGCTGGAACCGCGGATCCGCGATGAACGCCTCGAGGTCCGGCGCGACACCCCCGGCCACCTGGGCGAGATCGAGTCCGTTGTCTGCAGGGTGGTAAGGGATACCCAGTCCCGATCCGAACACGAGCCTTTGCGGAGTGAGGCCGAAGTCGACACAGACTGTCCTGAAGGTCTCGAGAAAAATCCGGTAGTTCTCGCAGATCGCCTCCGGCTTGAGGCATTGCGTACCGGAATAGACGTGGAAGCCAACCACTCGCAGATGCCCGAGCGAGAGAATCCGGGGGAGCTCTTCGGCAACCGACTCGATATCCAACCCGAATGGGCTGGGCCGGCCGGCCATGTGGTCGCCGAATCCCTTGGGGATCCGGGACGGAGAAAGGCGGACGAGCACGTCCTGAACGCGGCCAAGGGCTCGCGCGACCCGGTCTGCGACGACCGCCTCGCGCACGCTCTCCACCACGAGCTCGCCCAGCCCGTCGGCCATGGCCTCTTCGATCTCGACATCCCGCTTGCCCGGACCGGTGAAGCTCGCGCGCTCGGGAGCCCAACCCGCCGCCCGCGCCAGCCGGAACTCTCCGAGGGAAGACACGTCGATGGTCTCGACCCTTGAAGCCAACCAGCGAAGGAGCTCCGGGTTGGGATTGGCCTTGGCTGCGTAGCTGAAGCTGAACCACCGACCCAGGCCGGCCCTCAGTTCGGCGAGGCGTTGCTCGATGGCGTCCGTCAGGTAGACAAAGGCTGGCGTTCCGAAGTTCTCGGCGACGCGGCCCAGGACGGCATCGAGGGATTGCTCGTCAGCGGCGTGCGCTGACATAGGCCGTGATCCGTTCGGGCGTGTCGAAGTTCTCCAAGGTCAC
>JAJNBO010000313.1 GCA_021156245.1 Ramlibacter sp.
CTCATGGACGATCTTGGCGCGCTTGACCGACTCCTTGAACGCCTTCACGCCGTCCCGGCCGAACGCATAGTCCTGCGCCAGCGTGGCGATGGTCACGCCGGGCTTGTCCAGCGCCACGGCATTGGAGATCGCGTCCTGCGAGCTGTTGCGGCCGGTGCGGAAGATGTACTTGTTCCACTTGTCCCCGGTGATGGAGTCTGCCACGGCCGGCTCGACCAGCAGTATCTTCTTGTATTCCTCGGCGACCGGCAGCATGGCCAGGGCGACGCCGGAGGAGGACGGGCCGACGGCGATGTCGGCCTTGTCGTCGGAGTAGGCGGTGGCCAGCAGCGACTTGCCCAGGTCGGGCTTGCCCTGGTCGTCCTTCTCGATGACGACGATCTTCTTGCCGTTGACGGTCATCGTTCCGCCGGTGGCGTACTCGAGACCCATCATGAAGCCGGTCTGCGTCTGCTTGCCGTAGGCCTCCAGCGGGCCGGTACGGCTGTACACGTGGGCGATGCGGATTTCCCTGGCCTGGGCCCAGGCGAGAGGAGTAGCGAGGGCGCTCGCGGCCACGGCGGCGGCGGCCACCCAGATTCGTCTTTGCATTGCTTGTCTCCTGATGGGGGTACGACTACGGCGGACTTAGTGCACAGGTTGTGCCAGCTCGTAAGTGCTTGATTTGCAAGGACTTCCGGAAGCAGCCTCAGCCGTGTGTCCGGATTTTATACAGAACGATTGTCCGAACTTCAGACAGTTGACTGGAAATCGGACAACTCCAGGCGCTCATACAGCTTGGCCCGCGAGATCCCGAGCAGCTTGGCCGCCGCCAGCTTGTTGCCGCCCGTGGCGGCCAGCGCCGCCTGGATGGCCTGGCGCTCCAGTTCGGCGACCTGCTCTGCCAGGGGGCGCAGGACATGGGCGTTCGGCGCGGCCGCCGCCCCGGGCATCGGCGCCGGCGGCATGCGTTCGATGCCGGCGTCGCGCAGCACCTGCTCGAGCTGCGCCTCCTCAATGCGCTGCGCATCGCTGCGCATGGCCGCCTGCTCCAGCACGTTGCGCAACTCCCGGATGTTGCCTCGCCAGCGTTGCGCGCAGAGCATCTCCAGCGCGCCGCTGCCCAGGTCGAAGGGCGCGGTGCCGTTGCGGATCGCGATGTCCTCGACCAGCACCTCGGCAAGCGCCGGGATGTCGGCGCGCCGCTCGCGCAACGGCGGCACCTTGATCTGCAGCACGTTCAGGCGGTAGTACAGGTCTTCGCGGAACCTGCCCTCGCGCACCAGCGCGGCCAGGTCGCGCGACGTCGCGGCGATGACGCGCGCATCGAAGGCCACCACCTTGTTCGACCCCAGCGGTTCGATCTCGCCTTCCTGCAACGCGCGCAGCAGCTTCGGCTGCAGCACCAGCGGCATGTCGCCGATCTCGTCGAGGAACAGCGTGCCGCCGTCCGCCAGCTTGAACTTGCCGTCGCGGCCCTTGCGGTCGGCGCCCGTATACGCGCCGGGGGCCACGCCGAAGAACTCGGCTTCCAGCAGCGTGTCGGGCACGGCGGCGATGTTGACGCTGACGAAGTTGCCGCGCGAGCGCGCCGACGCGGCGTGGATCGCGTGCGCCAGCAGCTCCTTGCCGGTGCCGGTTTCGCCGAGCAGCAGCACCGGGCTGGAGGACTGCGCCGCTTTGCGCGCCTGCCTCTTCACCTCCACCGCCGCCGGGCTGCTGCCCACGAAGCTGGCCAGGGTGTACTTGCTGCGGCGCTGGGTTGCGAGCTCGCGCCGCACGTCGTCCAGGTCGCGCTGCAGCGCGGCGAACTTGTGGATCAGCGGCTGCAGCGTGGTCTCGGGATGGTCGAACAGCACGATGCCCAGCGCGCCGATCAGGGTGCCGGCTTCGTCGCGCAGCGGGATCCGGCTGACCACGAAGGTGCCCGCCTTGTTGGACAACAGGTCGATCAGGATCGGCTTGCCGGTCTCCAGCACCCGGTGCATCTGGGTGTTGTGGATCACCTCGGAAGCCGGGTGGCCGACGAAGTCCTCGACGCGCTGGAAGCCGAGCGCCGGCAGGAAGCGCTTGTACTGCTCGTTGATCCACACCACGCGCGCGTCGCGGTCCACCAGCAGCATGCCTTCGCTGGCGTTGGCGAACAGCTCGAACATGGAGCGGGCCGCGAGCTCCAGGATGCGCTCGCCGTCCAGCGGCAGCGTGGCGTCGGATGTCATGGCCGCGATGGTATCCCTACGGCCGCACGCCCCCGCCAGGCAAAGCCGCCCCGCGGCGCGCCTGCACCCTCTTCCACAAGCGCGGCAGCAGCAGCACCGCGACGATCACCACCAGCAGCCAGATGGACATCGGACGCTCCACGAACACTCGCGCACTGCCTTCGCCGATGGAGATCGCATTGCGCAATTGAGCTTCCGCCAGCGGGCCCAGGATCATGCCCACCACCACCGGCGCGGTGGGGAAGTCGAAGCGCCGCATCAGCACGCCCAGGCAGCCGATGACCCACAGCAGCACCAGGTCGAAGGCGCTCTGCCGCATTCCATAGGCGCCGACCGTGGCGAAGATCAGGATGCCGGCATAGAGCTGCGGCTTGGGAATCTTCAGCAACTGCACCCAGAGCTTCACCAGCGGCAGATTCAGCACCAGCAGCATCAGGTTGCCGATGTAGAGGGACGCGATCAGCGCCCACACCAATGCGGCGGAAGTCGTGAACAGCTGCGGCCCCGGCTGGATGCCGTAGTTCTGGAAAGCGCCCAGCAGGATCGCCGTGGTGTTCGAGGTGGGAATCCCCAGCGTCAGCAGCGGGATCAACGCGGTGGTCACCGTGGCGTTGTTCGCGGACTCGGGGCCGGCGACGCCCTCGATCGCGCCCCTGGTTCCGAACTCCTCCTTGTCGGCGCCCTTGGCGAACTTCTTCTCCACGGCGTAGCTCAGGAAGGTGGGGATCTCGGTGCCGCCGGCGGGGATGCAGCCGAAGGGCGCCCCGATCGCCGTGCCGCGCAGCCAGGCCGGCACCGAACGCCGCCAGTCGCGGCCGCTCATGTAGACGCGGCTCATCTTGTTCTGCGTCTCCACCACGCGACCCTCGAAGATCGCGTAGTACAGCACCTCGGCCACCGCGAACAGGCCGACCGCGATCAGCACGATCTCGACGCCATCCAGCAGTTCCGGCACGCCGCCGGTGTAGCGCGCCTGCCCGGAGATCTGGTCCATGCCCACCAAGCCCAACGCCAGGCCCAGGAACAGCGAGGTCATGCCGCGCAGCGTGCTCTGCCCGAGCACCGCGCTGACCGTCGTGAAGGCCAGCACCATCAGCAGGAAGTATTCCGGCGGGCCCAGCTTGACGGCGAACTCCGCCACCGCCGGCGCGAACAGCGTGACCAGCACGGTGGCAATGGTGCCGGCGAGGAACGAACCGATGGCGGCGGTGGCCAGCGCCGCGCCCGCGCGGCCGCTCTTGGCCATCTTGTTGCCCTCCATCGCCGTCACCATGCTGGCCGTTTCGCCCGGCGTGTTCAGCAGGATGGAGGTGGTGGAGCCGCCGTACATGGCGCCGTAGTAGATGCCGGCGAAGAAGATCATCGATGCGGTGATGTCCACCTTCGCGGTGATGGGCAGCAGCATGGCCACCGCGACGGCGGGGCCGATGCCGGGCAGCACGCCCACGGCCGTTCCGAGCACGCAGCCGACGAAGGCCCACACCAGGTTGATGGGGCTGACCGCGGTGGCGAAGCCTTGCAGGAGGGCGGAGAAGATTTCCATGTCAGATCCAGCCGGTGCCGGTGAGGCCCGGGAGGTTGATGGCGAGGAACTTCGTGAACAGCCAGAACACCGGCGCCGCGATCGCCAAGCCGGTGAAGGCATCGACCCCCAGCGCATGCAGGCCGGGACGCTGGCCTTGCGCGCGGCGCAGCCCCTGGACGGCGAGCAGGTAGCAGAGCCCGCAACCGAGGATGAAGCCGATGGTCGTGATCAAGGCCGCGTTCGCCAGCATCCCGGCGGACACCCACACCGCGCCCGGCCACCACCCCTTGTCCGCGCCAGAAGGCTCCGCCATTTCCCGGAAGCCGCCCGTGCGCGCCTCGCGCACGATCAGGATGCCGCACACC
>JAJNBO010000011.1 GCA_021156245.1 Ramlibacter sp.
GTCGGCATGCTGGGCGCCAACGGCGTCGTCGCGGCAGGGCTGCCCATCGCCGCGGGCGCCGCCCATGCCCAGAAGCTGCAGAAGCGGCAAGGCATCACGGCCTGCTTCTTCGGGGACGGCGCCATCAACCGCGGCCCGTTCCTGGAAGCGCTGAACTGGGCGCAGGTATACGGCCTGCCGGTGCTCTTCGTCTGCGAGGACAACCGCTGGAGTGCGACGACCGCCAGCGGACCGATGATCGCCGGCGAAGGCGCATCCGCGCGCGCGGCGAGCTTCGGCATTCCCTCCTTGCAGGTCGATGGCAACGACGTCACCGCCGTGCACGGGGCCGCCGCCACGCTGGTCGGCGAGGTGCGTGCCGGCAAGGGCCCGCGCCTGCTGCACGCCCTGACCTATCGCGTGAAGGGCCACGTTTCGGTGGACCCGGCGGCATATCGCGACCCCGCCGAACTGCAGGCGGCGCTGATGACCGATCCGATCGCGCGTGCACGCCAGCAGTTCCTGGCGCTGCCTGGCGCGAACGCTCAGGAGCTGGAGACCATCGAGCGAGAAGCCGAAGCGGAAGTGACTGCCGCCATCGCCGCAGCCAACGCGGCGCCGTGGCCGGCCGCGGAGGCGGCGTTCGAGGACGTGCAGACGACGGGGGCCGGCCAATGGCGGTGATGACGTACGCGGAGGCGGCGGTGCTGGCCGTCGCCCACGAAATGGAAGCCGATGCCAACGTGGTCGTGCTCGGCGAGGACGTCGGCCGGGGCGGCATCTTCGGCCAGTACAAGGGCCTGCAGGCGCGCTTCGGCACCGACCGCGTGATCGACACGCCGATCAGCGAAGCCGCGATCCTGGGCGCCGGTGTCGGCATGGCGCTGGCTGGGCTGCGTCCCGTCGTCGAGATGCGCGTGGTGGACTTCGCGCTCTGCGCGATGGACGAGATCGCGAACCAGGCGGCCAAGAACCGCTTCATGTTCGGTGGCCAGGGCCGCGTGCCGATGGTGGTCCGCATGCCCATCGGCATCTGGGATTCGTCGGCGGCGCAGCATTCGCAATCGCTGGAGAGCTGGTTCGCGCACCTGCCCGGCGTGGTGGTGGTGTGCCCGGCGACGCCGCAGGACAACTATTCGCTGCTGCGCGCGGCGCTGGCCAGCGGCGACCCGGTCATCCACATGGAACACAAGACGCTGTGGGGCGTGAGTGGCGAGGTGGATCCTGCCGCCCCGGCCAGGCTGGGCGAGGCGCGCGTGGTGCGCGCTGGCAGCGACGTGACGATCGTGAGCTGGAGCAAGCAGGTGCAGCCCTGCGGGCAGGCTTGCGACGAACTGGCGCAGCAAGGCATTGCCGCCGAACTGATCGATCTGCGAAGCATCTGGCCCTGGGACCGCGCCACCGTCCTCGGCTCCTGCGCGCGCACGCGCAACCTGCTGGTGGTGCACGAGGCCGTGCAGGCGGCGGGCTTCGGCGCCGAGATCGCCGCCACCGTCGCGGAAACCGTGGGCTGCAAGGTGCGCCGCCTCGGCGCGCCGCGCATCCCGGTGGGCTACGCCCCCGTGCTGGAAGCGCAGTCCCGCGTGACCGCATCCGACATCGCAGCCGCAGCGCGCGGCCTGCTCGCCTGACGCCATGTCGCTGCCCGAACTGCCCGATCCCATCCCCGGCGAACCCGAAGTGCACCCCGACGAAGCCACGCGCGTGCCGCTGGCCATCGAGGACTGGCTGACCGTGATCGTCATGGCGCTGCTGGCGCTGATCACCTTCGCCAACGTGCTGGTGCGCTACTTCACCAGCCAGTCCTTCGCCTGGACGGAGGAGCTCTCGGTGTTCCTGATGATCGTGCTGGCGCTGGTGGCCGGCTCCGCCGCCGTCGCGCGCAACCGCAACATCCGCATCGAGTTCTTCGCCGACAGCGGCTCCGAGGCGCGGCAGCGCGCTCTGGCGCGCTTCGGCGCCTTCATGATGTTCCTGTTCTTCGCGGTGCTGGCCGTCCTGAGCGCACGCGTGGTCTACGACGACGTGCGCTTCGGCGAGACCTCGCCCGGCATCGGCGTGCCGATCTGGTGGTACACGATGTGGATGCCGGTGATGTCGGTGGCGATCGCCGGCCGCGCGCTGGGCCTGTTCATCCGGCGGGGCCGCCGGCCATGATCGCCACGCTGCTGTTCGTCGCATTCCTGGCGCTGCTGATGGTGGGCGTGCCCATCGGCGCCGCCCTGGGGCTGGCGGGCGCGGTGTGCATCGCGTTGGCGAACCAGGACGTGCAATGGCTCGGGCTGCTGGCCGTGCCGCAGAACTTCTATGCGGGCCTGGCCAAGTACCCGCTGCTCGCCGTCCCCATGTTCGTGCTGGTGGGCTCGATCTTCGACCGCTCCGGCGTCGCGTTGCGGCTGGTGAACTTCGCGGTGGCCATCGTCGGCCGGGGCTCGGGCATGCTGCCCCTTGTGGCCATCGCGGTCGCGATGTTCCTGGGCGGCATCTCCGGGTCGGGCCCGGCGAACGCTGCCGCAGTGGGGGGCGTGATGATCGCGGCGATGAGCCGGGCGGGCTACCCGCCGTCGTTCTCGGCCAGCGTCGTCGGCGCCGCGGCCGCCACCGACATCCTGATCCCGCCTTCGGTGGCCTTCATCATCTATTCGGTGCTGGTGACCGGCGCCTCGGTACCGGCGCTGTTCGCCGCCGGCATGATCCCCGGCGTGCTCGCCGGCCTGGCGCTGATGATCCCCGCCGTGTGGATGGCGCGCCACCACAAGATGGGCCAGCTCGAGGCGCAGTTGCCGCGGCCGCCGTTCTGGCGCAGCCTGCGCGATGCGCTCTGGGGCCTGGCCGCGCCCGTGCTGATCCTGGGCGGCATGCGCGCTGGCTGGTTCACGCCCACGGAGGCCGCTGTGGTCGCGGTGTTCTACGGCCTGTTCGTCGGCATGGTGGTGCACCGCACGATCAAGGTGCGCGACCTGTTCGTCATCCTGCGCGAGTCGGGCGAGCTGTCGGCCGTGATCCTGCTGGTGGTTTCGCTCGCGGGCATCTTCGCCTATTCGCTGTCGACGCTGGGCGTCATCGACCCGGTCACCCGCGCCATCGTCAACTCCGGGCTCGGGGAATACGGCGTGCTGGGCCTGCTGATCGTGCTGCTGGTCACCGTCGGCATGTTCCTCGACGGCGTGTCCATCTTCCTGATCTTCGTGCCGCTGCTGGTGCCGATCATGCGCCACTACAACTGGGACCCGGTGTGGTTCGGCGTCATCCTCACGCTCAAGGTCGCCCTGGGGCAGTTCACGCCGCCGCTGGCCGTGAACCTGATGGTGTCGTGCCGCATTGCCAAGGTGCCGATGGAAAGCACCATCCGCTGGGTCGGGTGGATGCTGCTGTCGATGGCCATGGTGATGGTCCTGGTCATCGCGTTCCCGCAGCTGGCCCTGTGGTTGCCCAAGACACTGGGTTACTAGCGTCATCCCCGCCTTCGCGGGGATGACGATTTGATTTCGGTCCGTTCGTTCGTTCACACAAGGAGACATGTCATGAAGTTCCGTCGCACCCTGCTGGGCCTGGCCATGGCGGCCACCGCCCTCGCCTTCACCAACACTGCCATCGCGCAGTCCAACTTCATGGCCGAGTACAAGATGTCGCTCGTGCTGGGCCCGCCGACCCCGTGGGGCATGGCCGGCCAGATCTGGGCCGACCTGGTGAAGGAGCGCACCCAGGGCCGCATCAACATCAAGCTGTACCCTGGCGTCTCGCTGGTGCAGGGCGACCAGACGCGCGAATTCAGCTCGCTGCGCCAGGGCGTGATCGACATGGCAGTGGGCTCCACCATCAACTGGTCGCCGCAGATCAAGGAACTGAACCTGTTCTCGCTGCCCTTCCTGATGCCCGACTATGCAGCCGTCGACGCGCTGACGCAGGGTGAAGTCGGCAAGCGCATCTTCGCCACCGTCGACCGCGCCGGCGCCGTGCCGCTGGCCTGGGGCGAGAACGGCTTCCGTGAACTGACCAACAGCAAGAAGGCGATCAAGGCGCCGGAAGACCTGAAGGGCATGAAGATCCGCGTGGTCGGCTCGCCGCTGTTCTCCGACACCTTCAACGCGCTGGGCGCCAACCCCACGCAAATGAGCTGGGCCGACGCGCAGCCCGCGCTGTCCAGCGGCGCCGTGGACGGCCAGGAGAACCCGATGTTCCTGTTCACGGTGCTGAAGATGCACACGGTGGGCCAGAAGTTCGTGACCACCTGGGGCTACGTGGCCGACCCGTTGATCTTCGTGGTGAACAAGGACGTGTGGAACAGCTGGACGCCGGCCGACCGCGAGATCGTGCGCACCGCGGCCGTCGAAGCGGGCAAGCGCGAGATCGACCTCGCGCGCAAGGGCCTGGTCGAGGCCGACAAGCCGTTGCTGAAGGAAGTGGCGGGCATGGGCGTGACGGTCACCACGCTGTCGCCGGCGGAGCGCGATGCTTTCGTGAAGGCCACGCGCCCCGTCTACGACAAGTGGAAGGCCACCATCGGCGCCGACCTGGTGAACCAGGCCGAGAAGGACATCGCGGCGCGCAAGAAGTAAGCAGCCGGCTAGGCCGCCGGTGGACACAGCGGCAGCGTCACCGTGAACCGGCTGCCGTGGCCGCGGCCTTCGCTGGCCGCGGCGATCGTTCCACCGTGCTCGTGCACGAGGCGCTGGGCCAGGCTCAGGCCCACGCCCAACCCGGACGGCTGGCCGTCGTTGGCGTTCGAGCCCTGGACGAACAGGCCGAAGATCTGCGGCAGCAGGTCCGGCGCGATGCCGAAACCCTGGTCCTCCACCTCGACCACCGCCTGCGACTCGGCCCGCTTCACGCGCACCTGGATGTTCCCGTACTCGGGGCTGTAGCGCGCGGCGTTGTGCATCACGTTCGAAAGCACCTGCTTCAGGCGCGTGGAGTCCGCGTCCACCCAGAGCGGATCGTCGTGCAGCGTGAGGACCACGTGATGCTTCTTCGCGTCGATGGCCGCGCCGGTCATCTCCAGTGCCTGGCTCACCAGCTCGTTCACGTCCGTGGGCTTCTTGTGCAGTTCCACCTTGCCCTGGCTCACGCGTGACACGTCCATCAGGTCGTTGACGAGCTGGTTCATCTGCTGCGCCTGCCGGGCGATCACGGAGAGGTGCTTCACCAGTTCGGGCTGCTGCAGCTCCTGCTTGTGGCGCAGGATGTGCAGCGTCATCTGCAGGGTGCCAAGGGGGTTGCGCAACTCGTGCGCGAGCGTGGCGACGAACTGGTTCTTGCGCTCGTCCGCCCGCTCCAGGTCCGTCTGCCGCTCCTTCAGCGCCTGGAGAGCCTGCATCATGTCGCGGTGCTGCTGTTCGTATTCCTCGCCGGGCGACTGGGGCTTGCGCGCCGCGAGCTGGTTCTCCACCGCCGCGACCTGTGCGGCGGCGAGCCGCGGGGCACCGCGTGCGCGCGCCATTTCGATCTGCACCACCGTGCCGCCGCCGGCGGGCTGCTGGATGCTGAAGCGATCGGCCAGGCGCCTGCAGCTGGCCAGGCCGCGGCCCGTGGTCCTGTCGGCTTTCGTGCGGCCGGCCAGCGCCGCCGGCACGTCGGGGATGCCCGGCCCCTGGTCCGCCACTTCGGCCACCACGTACTGGATGGCATCGGGGGTATCACCGAGGTCGATGGAGCAGGTGAGCACGCCGTCGCCCGCATATTGCACGGCATTGCGCGCCACCTCGGACACGGCCGTGACGAAGCGGGTGCCGTCCATCTTGTCCAGGCCGCCCAATGCAGCCACCACGCGCGCCCGGTCGCGGATGATGACCAGGTTGCTGCGCGTGATCGGCGACGTGAGGATCGGGTGTTTCATCGAAGGTCCTTCGCCACCACGACCGTGGCATCGTCGGTGGTCCGCGCGAAATCGCGGAACAGGATGGAGGCGACCAGCACGGCGTGGCGCTCCAGGAGTCCCGGATAGTTCGCGACGTTCCAGCGTCCGGAGAGGCCGTCAGTGCTGAGGACCACCGTGTCGCCGGGGGACCACTCGCGCTGCACCGTGCGGACGGTGCGCATGCGATGGCCGACGATTCCCTCGGTCGACAGGAGGGATTTCGAGGAGATTCCCGAGTACACCATGCCCGCGATGTTGCCCACGCCGGCGAAGTAGAGCATCCCTGCCGCGCGGTCGATGGCCGCGACGGCCATGACGGCGCCACGGGTGGAACTCAGTTCGGCATGGCAGGCGTCGACGATGTCGGCCGGCATCTGGCTTTCGGGGGCCGCCCGGAACGCCGCGATGGCCTCCTGCGCCGCCACCGCGGCGAGCGGGCCGTGGCCCAGGCCATCGACGAGGCAAAGCCTTTCCCACCGGCCGCAAATCGCGTGCGCCCACGCGTCGCCGCATTCGGTTTCGCCGCTCTTGGGCGCTTGCCGAGCGCCGATCGCGAGGCCGGATTCGACGGAACCCGAGGGCGCGGCACGGTCGCGCGCGACGCGGCTCAGGATCGCGGAGCCCTGGTCCATGCGCGTATAGGTGTCGAACAGGTCGGAGGCGCGCATGATGACACCCAGGCCGATGCCGAGGCTGCCGCCGGTGGAGTGGCCGTCGCGCGTCGATGCCATGAAGTCCGCAAAGCCGGGGCCCTTGTCCGCGGCGACGAGCTGAAGTCCTTCAGCCCCGTCATGGTGAAAGCGGTTGAGCGTGACCGTGCCGCTCTTGCCGTACTTCACGAGGTTGGTCGACATTTCCGTCGCGACCAGGGCCGCCCGCCCCAGGTCGTCCTCGCCCAGCCCCTGGGCGCGTCCCAGGTCCGTGGCGAGGCGGCGGACCTGCCCAACCTGGCTTTGTTCGACAACCTCGAGGGTCGTTTCCATGCGGTCACCGCTCGCCGGCGTCGTGCAGGAGCAGCATGCCCTTGTCGACGGTCAACGCGGTGAGGATGCCCTTGAAGGGGAGCCCGAGCTCGACGAGCGTGATGGCCACCGCGGGCTTCATGCCGACGATCACGGTCACCGCGTCCATCACGCGCGACACGGCGGCGATCTGGCCGAGCGCGCGGCCGATGAAAGAGTCCACGATCTCGAGCGCGGAGATGTCGATCAGCACGCCGCGGGCGCTGGTCTTCGCCAGCAGGGTCGTCAGGTCGTCCTGCAGGCGCAGGACCAGCTGGTCGTGCATCTCCACCTGGATGGTGACGAGCAGATGGCCGTTGAGCCTCAGGATCGCGATCTGGTCCACGCGGCGTCAGGCCTTCGACGCATGCACGCTGAGTCCGCGGCGCGACAAGGCCATGCGCAACGCGTCAGCGACGGTCGACTTCGTGGCGACGTCGCCGAGGTCGACGCCCAGGTGGACGATGGTTTGCGCGATCTGGGGGCGGATGCCGCTGATGATGCATTCGGCGCCCATCAGCCGGGCGGCGGCGACGGTCTTGAGCAGGTGCTGCGCCACCAGCGTGTCCACGGTCGGCACGCCGGTGATGTCCATGATGGCCACGGTCGCTTCATGCTCCACGATGGCGAGCAGCAGGTTCTCCATGACGGTCTGCGTGCGCTCGCTGTCCAGGGTGCCGATCAGGGGCACGACCAGGACGCCGTCCCACAACTTGATGACGGGCGTGGACAGGTCCAGCAGTTCCTGCTGCTGGCGGGCGATGACCTGCTCGCGTCCGCGCTGGTGCGCTTCGATCGTGACGAGGCCGAGCTTGTCGAGCACCGCCGAGGCGATCATGGTTTCCTGGTTCAGGCGCGCGGCGTCCGCGGCATAGGTGTGGCGCAGCGCCGAGAACAGCGGCGCCTTCAGCGAGAACACGAAGGTGGCCGTCTCGGACGGCGAGAACCCCGCATGCGCCCGGTTCTTCGACAGGTCGGACAGGGATTCGCGGACGTCGTCCCAATGCGCGCCGTTCATGCCGACGTCGTAGCTGGTCTGGCAGGCCGCGGAAAGGGCGGCAAGGAAGATGCGGGACTGGTCGCCGACCTGGGTTTCGCTGAGGATATCGCGGCGGCTGTTGTCCGCCATCTGCAGGCCCACCCATTCGCGCAGGATGGAAGGCTGGTTGTCCTTGAGGATGGACCCCATACCGATGCTATTGGCCATGAAGGCTCCTTTGGTCCAGGGAGCCGTCGGCGACGAACAATCGGTGAACAGTGGGCGGAGTATGCGCGCTTTCCGGAAAAATTGTCGGGCTCTTCCGTAAAGCGTCAGGACGGCCGCAAGCGCCCTACGGCGAAGACACCCGTCACCGCGCCTGCTTCGTTGCGCAGCAGGCCGAAGGAAAAGTCCACATAGAGGCGCCTGCCGTCCTTGTGCGTGGCACGGGTGGTCAGCACCTTGCCGTCCACCTTCAGGTGCCCGCTGGCGACCGCGTTGCGAAAGCCGGTGTCGTGCGCTGCGTGAAAGCGCTCGGGCACGATCAGGTCGAGCGGCGAGCCGAGGGCTTCCGATGCGGTGAAGCCGAACATTGCTTCGGCGCCGCGGTTCCACAGGTGGATGATGCCTTGCGGGTTGGCGCAGATCACCGCGTCGTGCATGGAGTCGACGATGTCGGCGGCGAGCTGGGACATGCGCGCAAACATAGCACGCGACACGTGCGTTTCAGTGGAAGTCCCTGCTGCTGCCCAGCTTTCCGAGCCTGCCCAGCAAGGGCGTGAGGTCCTCCAGCTTCTCGGCGATGAGGTGGCGCACCTGCCCGCCGCTTTCGACGTCGCGCTGCCACACCCCGCGCACCGCCATGAGCTTGGAATGCAGCAGCGCATCGCGCTGGTTCTCGCGAACGTGCTTCCACACGATCACGTTCACGGGACCGGTTTCGTCTTCGAGGGTGACGAAGATGGTGCCGTTGGCAGTCTGCGGTTGCTGCCGGACGGTCACGATCCCGCAGGCGCCCACGCGGCGGTTGTGTGGCAGGTCGTGCAGCTCGCTGGCGCTGAGCAGCTTCAGTTTCGACAGCTTCTGGCGCAACAGGGCGACGGGATGTCGACGCAAGGTGAAGCCGGTGGCCGCGTAGTCGAAGAAGATCTCCTCGCCTTCATGCGCTGCTGGCAACAGCAAGGGCTGTTCGTTGATCGGAGCCTGTCGCAACATGCCCGGCGACTTCAGTTGCGCAGCGGCTTCCCAAACCTGCTGACGTCGGTGACCCGCCAGTGAACGGAGAGCATCTGCTGCAGCAAGCGCCTTGAGATCCTTCAAATCGAGTTGCGCTCGCAACGCAAGGTCTTCGACGCTCTCGAAGGCCTTCTCGTTCCGTGCTTCGACGATGCGCTGTCCACCTGCTTCGGAAAGCCCGCCGACCAGGCGCAGCCCGAGACGCACAGCCGAGGGGTCAGCCAATTGAGCGTCCCAGTCCGAGTGGCAGACATCCGCAGCGAGCACCGTGACGCCATGACGCCGAGCATCCTGGATCAACTGCGACGGGGCATAGAAGCCCATGGGCTGAGAGTTCAGCATGGCCGCGAGGAAGCACGCGGGCTCGTGGCACTTCAACCAGCTGGAGTCGTAGGCCAGCAAGGCGAAGCTGTACGCGTGGCTTTCTGGGAAGCCGTATTCGCCGAAGCCGAGGATCTGCTTGAAGATCGCTTCGGCAAACTCGCGCCGGTAGCCGTTGGCGATCATCCCGCAGATCAAGCGGTCCTGGAACTTGTGCACGCCGCCGCTGCGCTTCCAGGCAGCCATCGAACGGCGCAACTGGTCGGCTTCATCGGCCGAGAAGCCGGCGGCGATCATCGAGATCTGCATCACCTGCTCCTGGAAGATCGGGATGCCCAGCGTCCGCTCCAGCGCAGGCTTGAGCGCCTCCTTCTCGTACTGGATGCTCTGCCCGCGCCGCACCCTCTCGCGTGCTTTCAGGTACGGATGGATCATTCCGCCCTGGATCGGCCCGGGGCGCACGATCGCCACCTCGATCACCAGGTCATAGAACTCCCTCGGCTTCAGCCGCGGCAGCATCGACATCTGCGCGCGGCTTTCGATCTGGAACACGCCCACCGTGTCGGCCTTGCAGATCATGTCGAAGGTGGCCCCGTCCTTGTCCGGAATGTCCGTCAGCGTGAAAGGCACGCCCCGTTTCCGGCTGACGAAATCCAGGCAGCGGCGGATGGCCGTGAGCATGCCCAGCGCCAGCACGTCCACCTTCAGCAGCCCCATTTCGTCCAGGTCGTCCTTGTCCCACTGGATGACCGAGCGGTCTTTCATCGCCGCGTTCTCCACCGGCACCAGGCGCGTGAGCTTGCCCTGCGTCAGCACGAAGCCGCCGACGTGCTGGCTCAAATGCCGGGGAAATCCCATCAGCTCTTCGGACAACTCCATCCAGAGCGCCAGTGATTTCGGCGGAGCGCTCACCCCCAGGTGCGTGGCGAGTTCACCGAGCTTCTGCACCCGCAACCCGCGCTCGTCGAACCAGAAGTGGTCTTTGGCGAACGCATCCACCAGTTGCTCCGGGATGTCCATCGCCTTGCCGACGTCCCGAATGGCGCTCCGGGCACGGTACGTGGCCACGACCGCGGCGATGGCCGAGCGCTCGCGACCGTACTTGCGATAGATGTACTGGATGACCTCTTCGCGCCGCTCGTGCTCGAAGTCCACGTCGATGTCCGGCGGCTCCTTGCGCTCGCGGCTGATGAAGCGTTCGAACAGCAGGTCCGACCGCGCCGGGTCCACGGCCGTGATCCCGAGGCAGAAACACACAGCGGAATTCGCAGCGGAGCCCCGTCCCTGGCAAAGGATCTTCTGCGACCGTGCGAAAGCGACGATGTCGTGCACGGTGAGGAAGTACATCTCGTAAGCGCAGTCCGAGATCAGGTCCAGCTCGCGCACCAGTTGCTTGCGCACTCGCCAAGGCACGCCTTGCGGATAGCGCGTGCCTGCCCCTTCGATGGTGAACCGGCGCAGGGCCTGGCGCGGCGTCAATCCTTCGGGCACCGTCTCCAGCGGGTACTGGTACTTGACCTCCTCCAGGCTGAAGCTGCAGCGGTCGGACACCTCGAGGGTGCGATCGAGCCATTCCGTGGGATAGGAAGATGCCAGCCGCATGCGATGCCGCAAGTGCCGCTCGGCGTTGGCCTGCAGATCGAATCCGCATTCGTTCACAGGCTTGCCCAGCCGAACGGCCGTCATCACGTCCTGCAGCGGCTTGCGCGAGCGTGCATGCATGTGGACGTCGCCCGCGGCAACGACGGGGATGCCTGTTGCATCGCTGGCCTGTTGCAGCGTCTGCAGCCACAGCTCGTCGTCCCCTTGCAGCAGCAGTTCCGCAGCCAGCCAGGCCCGATTTCCGAACCGGTCCTGCGCCCATTCGATGCGCTCGCACAGTTCATCCAGGCCCAGGTCGTGCGAGGGCGACAGCAGGATTTCACAGTCGGTGAGCAAGCTGAAGTCGCTCTTCTCCCGGCTGCAGAGGTACTTCCCCTTTTCGGCCTCGCGGCAAGCAAGCGTGATGAACTCGCAAAGGTTCCCCCAGCCCTGCACGTTCTTCGCCAGGGCGACCAGCCGGAAGCCATCCAGCGCAAACTCCGACCCGAGCAGGAGCTTCAGCCCCAGCTTCCTGGCTTCTCCATGCGCGCGCACCACGCCCGCCACGGAACATTCATCCGTGATCGCCAGGGCTGTGTATCCGAGTTCATGCGCGCGCTGCACCAGCTCCTGCGGGTGCGAAGCGCCGCGCTGGAAACTGAAGTTGGAGAGGCAATGCAGCTCCGCGTAATCGGGCAACCAGGACACGCTGCATCCTTCAGGCGTAGACGCCGTGCAGGAACCACTGCGCGCGGTCCTGGTCTTCCGACAGCCGTTCGCGGTACACCCACAGCAGGCCGGCGGACTCGCTGCGGGCGATGAAGTAATCCCGCAGCACCGGCTCGTTGCCTTGCGGGTCCCACCACGCGGCCTCGATGCGGCGTGCCCGCGTCAGCAACTGCAAAGCGCCTTGGTAGAACGGCTTGTCGCCTTTCACCTGCAGCCGCAGCGGCTCGCGCAGCAGCCAGGGCGGATAGATCGCATCTCCCACCATCTCCTTCACCGCTGCAGCCGCACCCGCAGTGCGAGCCGGCACCCACTGCTGCATGCATTCGGGCCTGTGGTCCTGCAAAGGGTGGGCCATCGTCACGTTGTTCTCACCCAGCCGCACGCTCAGCCGCTCGATGAGCTGGTGCAATTTCTCGCCGGGCTTGTTGTCCTCCGGCAGCAGGCTCGCGCTGGCGCCTCCCCAAGGCACCGTCTCGAGGGTGCGCAAGCGAAGATGATTGGCCGGTGCGGAGAGCGTGCTGCGGGCGAGCTGCTCCGAAGCCAGCCTGCGCAGGTGCTTCATCTCCTGCGAAGGTTCCGCTGTCCGCAGCTCCAGCTTTTCCGTGCGCGGCAAGACCTTGCCATCCAGGCGACGCAGGTCCAGCGTCCATTCCAGTTCCAGTGCCAGAACGCCGAGATTGCGTGCCTGCAGCCAGGACTGCAATCGCGTCAGCAAGTGCTGCGCAGCGAACATCAGGTCCGATGCCGACGTGGCCAGCGACACCAGCTCCACGTTCTGGTCGAAGGTGGCAGGCAGCGTGATCCAGGCAAAGCGTTCCGGGCGCTCCCCATAGGCGCTGTCCAGTGCCTGCAGCAATTCGGTGCCAAAGCGCCGGCTGACGCCCGACCGCGGCAGGCCACGCAGGTTGCCGAAGGTGGTGCAGCCGATGCGGTCCAGCGTATGCAGGTGTTCACGCGCCGCAGTCAATGTCGAGAGAGGAAGATCGTCCGGCACATGCTCGGGACAAGCCTGCCCCTGCCTGCGCAGGCGAAGCAGGGACAACGCCACCAGTGCGGTGGATCCGGAAGCCCGCGACAAGGCCGGCATCTCCGTGCCGGACACCAGCCGCTTCAGCAGCTCCCTGCGTCCGCCGAACAGCCTTTCGGAAGCGCCGGCCTCGAGCAGGACGGCTTCATCGACGAAAGCGACACGGGGGGTGAACTGCAAGGCCCGCCAACCCCATGCCACCGCGTCGTCATCCGGCGAAACTTGGAGTGCGATCCAGTACATGCGATTCGCTCGGATGGATTTCGACCGTGGGAACGACTTCGCGCCGGGGTTTGCGCGCATTCAGCAGCGCAGCCAAACGGCCAGGCTGCGCACGCAGGACCAGAGGTTGCAGCAGAGGGGGACCGCGGCGCTTCAAGATCTGCACCTCCATCCGCTCGACACCCTGCACCAGCAGGCGCAGGCGTGCAGGGGTGGACTGCTGGCGGCAGTTCTCGGGACGAAAGACGAACAGCAGCTTCTCCCCTGCCTGCGCGCAAAGCTGCAGCCGACGCAGGTCTTCGCTGCGGGCTTGCGGCAACCAGGACAGGACCGCCGTGACGTCCGCACAGCGCAAAGCCTGCTCCGTGGACCACAGCGTGGATGAGACCTTGTCGGCCCGCACGCAGAGCAACTGCTCCGGCTGGATGCCCTGCGCGCGAAGCGAGGGACCGAAGGGTTGGTGAGGGGCATTCACCAGCACCGCCGGCCCACGGCCCTCTTTCATCGAAGCGCACATGCCCTGCCCCACCAGTTGCCAGACGTGTTGCTCCGCTTGCTGCTGGAGGATCTCGATCAGGTTGCCGACGGGCCAGCCTCGTCCGGGCAGTTGCGCATCCAGCAAGGCATGTCCCGTGGACAATGTCTTTTCCTGCGCCTGCGCGAGTTCCCTGCCCCGCCACACATGGGGCAGTTGCAAGTCGGGAGAGGAAAGCGAGGGGGCAGTCATGGCAGCGTGAGATACTGTTTCTTTATACAGTAGTTTTCGGCCGACCGAAAGCGCCTCTTCCCCTCCTCCCCACCGGGAACGGCTTTCCGTTTAAAACTGCCGGTTCCCCCGCGCCCAGCTGCGCACCACTGGAGTCCTTTCGTTTGTACCGGCTGTTCGAGAAACTGCTGCACCCCTACCCGGAGACCGATCCTCCGGAGCTGCCTAAAACCTTCTTCTCCTTCGTCTGGGCCTGTACCGCCGGGTTGCGCCTGTACCTGGTGATGCTGGCCGTGCTGAGCGCGGCCGTGTCCGGCTGGGAAGCCTGGCTGTTCTCCGTGCTCGGCCATGTGGTGGACTGGCTGGCCAACACGCCTGCTTCGGAGCTGTGGACGCGCGAGCGCGAGAAGATGCTGACCTTCGCGATCATCCTGTTCGCGAGCGTTCCGCTGGTGGGCCTGCACACCTTCGTGAAGCACCAGACGCTGGCCATCAACTTCCCGCTGCGCCTGCGCTGGAATTTCCACCGGATGATGCTGGGGCAGAGCCTGGCCTTCTATTCCGACGACTTTGCCGGGCGCATCACCACCAAGGTGATGCAGACGGCGCTGGCCGTGCGCGAGATGCTGTTCACCACCAGCGAGGTGATCATCGGCATCGGCGTGTACTTCATCACGCTGGTCGCATTGGCCGGGTCATTCGACAACCGCCTGATGCTGCCCTTCTTCGGCTGGGCGTTCTTCTACGGCATCTCCTGCTGGTACTTCGTGCCGCGCCTGGGCCGCATGGGCAAGGCACAGGCCGAGGCGCGCGCGATGATGACCGGGCGCATCACGGACGCGTACACCAACATCTCCACCGTCAAGCTGTTCTCGCACACCCATCGCGAGGCCGGCTTCGCGCGCCAGGCCATGACGGAATTCATGACCACCGGCTACCAGCAGATGCGGCTGGTCAGCACCTTCGAGATCGTCAACCATACGCTCGTGGTCGGCCTGATCGTGTCTGCGGCTGGCTATGCGGTGTGGCTGTGGGCCCAGGGCCAGGTCGGCCCCGGCGCTGTCGCGGCAGTGGTCGCGATGACCTTGCGCGTCAGCGGCATGTCGCACTGGATCATGTGGGAGATGGCGTCCCTCTTCGAGAACATCGGCACCATCCAGGACGGCATCGGCACGCTCACCCGCCCGCGGCAGGTGGTCGACAAGCCTTCCGCCAAGCCGCTGGAAGTGTCCCGCGGCGAAGTGCGCTTCGAACATGTGCGCTTCGGCTACGGCAAGCCCCAGCCCGTGATCGACGACTTCACCCTGCACGTGCGTCCGGGCGAGAAGGTCGGGCTGATCGGCCGCTCGGGCGCCGGCAAGTCCACGCTGGTCAACATCCTGCTGCGCTTCTACGACGTG
>JAJNBO010000314.1 GCA_021156245.1 Ramlibacter sp.
CGCCGGGCGTGGTCAGGAAGGGCTGCCCGCCGACCGTCCAGGCCAGCTCGTAGTCGAGGCCATGGCGGTCCAGCACCGCGTGCACGCGCTGCTGCAGCTGCTGCGCCGTGCTGACGCTGGCGAACCGGAAGTTGAAGTCGATCACCGCGCGGCTCGGGATGATGTTGCCGGCGCCGGTGCCGCCATGGAAATTGCTGACCTGGAAGCTGGTGGGCGGAAAGAAGTCGTTGCCGCGGTCCCACTCGGTGTGCACCAGTTCGTCCAGCGCCGGCAGCGCCAGGTGGATCGCGTTCTTCCCCAGCTGCGGATAGGCGATGTGCGCCTGCACGCCCTTGACGGTGAGCTTGCCGGTCAGGCTGCCGCGCCGGCCGTTCTTGATCATGTCGCCGAGGCGCTCCACGCAGGTGGGCTCCCCGACGATGCAGTAATCCAGCTTCTCGCCGCGCTGCTCCAGTTTTTCGCAGACCAGCACGGTGCCGTCGTTTGCCGGGCCTTCCTCGTCGCTCGTGATCAGCAAGGCGATGCCGAGGTCGGGGGTCGCATTGACAGCGAGGAATTCCTCCACCGCGACCACGAACGCGGCGATCGAAGTCTTCATGTCTGCCGCGCCGCGGCCATACAGGTTGCCGTCGCGATGCGTCGGCACGAACGGGTCGCTGCTCCACTGCTCCAGCGGCCCGGTGGGGACGACGTCGGTGTGGCCCGCGAACACCAGGGTGCGGCCGCTGCGGCCGGGCCGCTTGGCCCAGAGATTGGTCACCCGGAAGTCCGCCGGCCCGCCGCTGATGGTCTCGCAGGTGAAGCCCAGCGCCTGCAGGCGCTGCGCCAGGATCGGCTGGCACTGGCCGTCTTCCGGCGTGACCGAGCGCTGCGCGATCAGCTGCTCGGTGAGGTGGAGCGTCTTGGACATGGGATGGAAGTCTACGGGCAACCCGTTGTCCCGCCTTTCGCGGGAATGACGCACTCGGAACGCCTCAGTGCTTCACGTCGAGGGTGATCTCGGTGAAGGACGGTTCGTCGTCCGCGTCGTCGTCGCCGTCGTCAGCCTCTGCCTGCGCCGCGCCCACGGCGCTGTTCTGCAGCCGCCATTGCAGGTTGGTCGGCGAGTCGGCGTAGGCCATGCCTTCCTTCTTGTCGACGACGCCGTCCATGATGAGGCGGGCGATGTCCTGCTCGAAGGTCTGCGAGCCCTCGGCCATGGATTTCTCCATGGCCTCCTTGACGCCGGAGAAGTCGCCCTTCTCGATCAGCTCGGAGATCAGCTTCGTGTTGAGCATCACCTCCACCGCCGGCGCGCGGCCGCCGGTGACCGTGCGCAGCAGGCGCTGCGACACCACCGCCTTGAGCGCGGCGGCGAGGTCGCCCAGCATGGTCGGACGCACTTCCACCGGGTAGAAGGACAGCACGCGGTTGAGCGCCTGGTAGCTGTTGTTGGCGTGCATGGTCGCCAGGCACAGGTGGCCGGACTGCGCGTACGCGATGGCCGCGGACATCGTCTCGCGGTCGCGGATCTCGCCGATCAGGATGACGTCGGGCGCCTGGCGCAGCGCGTTCTTCAGCGCCGTCTGCAGCGACTGCGTGTCGCTGCCCACCTCGCGCTGGTTCACCACGCACTTCTTGTTCTTGAAGATGAACTCGACGGGGTCCTCGATGGTGAGGATGTGGCCGGTCATGGTCTCGTTGCGGTGGTCCATCATGGACGCGAGCGTGGTGCTCTTGCCGGCGCCGGTGGAGCCCACCATCAGCAGCAGGCCGCGCTTCTCGAGGATGAGGTCGGCCAGGATCATCGGCACCTGCAGCGTCCCGAGGGCCGGGATCTCGGTGGCGATGTAGCGGACGACGGCGGCGATGCTGCCACGCTGGCGCATCGCGGAGAAGCGGAAATTGCCCGCGCCCTCCACGGCGTAGGCCATGTTCAGCTCGCCGGTCGTGTCCAGCTCCTCCATGCGGTGGGCCGGGAGCACCTCCGCCAGCAGCGTGCGCGTGGCGTCCGGCGGCAGCAGCTGGTTGTTGATCGGCAGCGTCTGGCCGTTGATCTTGATCATCGCCGGCGCATGCGCCGACAGGTAGACGTCGGAAGCCTTCTTCTCCGCCATCAACCGCAGGATCCGCTCCATCGTGCCCATCATGTGGTCCGTCCTTCCAGTGATCAGTCGCGCAGCAGGTCGTTCAGGCTCGTCGTCGAGCGGGTCTTGGCGTCCACCGTCTTCACGATGATGGCGGCATACGTGCTGTAGGCGGTGCCGTCGGCCGTCTTCTTGTGCAGCCCGCCGCTGATCACCACGCTGCCGCTCGGTACGCGCCCGTAGACCATCTCGCCGGTCTCGCGGTTGAAGATCGGCGTGCTCTTGCCGATGTACACGCCCATGCCGATCACGGAGTTCTCCTCCACGATCACGCCTTCCACCACTTCCGAGCGGGCGCCGATGAAGCAGTTGTCCTCGATGATGGTCGGGTTGGCCTGCAGCGGCTCCAGCACGCCGCCGAGGCCGACGCCGCCGGACAGGTGCACGTTCTTGCCGACTTGGGCGCAGGAGCCCACCGTCGCCCACGTGTCCACCATCGTGCCTTCGTCGACATAGGCGCCGATGTTCACGTAGCTGGGCATCAGGATCGCTCCCCTGGCGACGAAGCTGCCACGGCGGGCGACGGCCGGCGGCACGACGCGCACGCCGGTGGCGGCCATTTCCTCGGGAGAGAGGTGCGAGAACTTCGTGGGCACCTTGTCGAAGAAGGCCAGCTCGCCGGCTTTCATGATGACGTTGTCGTTCAGCCGGAACGACAGCAGCACGGCCTTCTTGATCCACTGGTGGACCGTCCACTGGCCGACGCCCTGGCGCGTGGCGACGCGCAGCTTGCCGGTGTTCAGCTCCGCGATCACGTGCTCCACGGCGTCGCCCACTTCCCTGGGGGCGGAAGAGGCCGAGAGGCTGGCGCGGTTCTCCCACGCGGTGTCGATGATTTGCTGGAGCTGTTGGGTCATGGGATTCAGGATCTGTTTTGGACGAACTGCACGATGCGCTGCGCGGCCTCCAGACACTCCGCGGTGTCCGCCACGAGCGCCATCCGGATGCGGCCGGCGCCGGGATTGCCGCCCCCGGCTTCGCGGGCCAGGTAGCTGCCCGGCAGCACGGTCACATTGTATTGAGCCAGCAGGTCGCGGGCGAACGCGGTGTCGCTTCCGCGCACGCCCGCCCAGAGGTAGAAGCCGGCGTCCGGCAGGCGCACGTCCAGCACGCGTTCCAGCAGGGGCGTGACCTGCGCGAATTTGCGGCGGTACAGGTCCCGGTTCTCCACCACGTGCGCTTCATCGTTCCAGGCCGCCACGCTGGCCGCCTGGACCACCGGGCTCATGGCGCTGCCGTGGTAGGTGCGGTAGAGGAGGAACTGCTTCAGGAGCGCCGCGTCGCCGGCGACGAAACCGCTGCGCATGCCCGGCACGTTGCTGCGCTTGGACAGGCTGGTGAACGCCACCAGGCCCTTGAAATCGTTCCGACCCAGCTTCGCCGCCGCTTCCAGGCCGCCCAGCGGCGGCTCGTCGCGGAAGTAGATTTCGCTGTAGCACTCGTCCGAGGCGATCACGAAGCCATGCCGGTCCTGCAGCGCGAACAGCTTGCGCCATTCGTCCAGCGGCATGACCGCGCCAGTCGGATTGCCGGGCGAGCAGACGAACAGCAGCTGGGTCTTCTCCCACGTGCTGGCGGACACGGAGTCCCAGTCCACGCCGAAATTGCGGGCCGGGTCGCTGGGCGTGTAGTACGCAGCGGCGCCGGCGAGCAGGGCTGCGCCCTCGTAGATCTGGTAGAACGGGTTGGGGCACACCACCACCGCCGGGCGGGTGGGATCGATCACCGTCTGCGCGAAGGAGAACAGGGCTTCGCGCGAGCCGTTCACCGGCAGGAGCTGCGTTGCAGGATCCAGCGAGAGACCGTAGCGCCGCTGTATCCACCCGGCGCACGCCGCGCGCAACTGCGGAACGCCGATCGTGGCCGGGTAGCCGGAGAGATCGCTGCCGGGCGTCTCCATCGCGCGGGCCAGCGCCTGCTTGATGAAGTCGGGCGTCGGGTGCTTCGGCTCGCCGAT
>JAJNBO010000315.1 GCA_021156245.1 Ramlibacter sp.
CATGACCGACATCCTGCTTTCCGCCCAGGACCTGAGCGTGCGCTTCGGCGGCGTGCTCGCCGTCAACAAGGTCAGCTTCGACGTGAAGCGCGGCGAAGTGTTCACGCTGATCGGGCCCAACGGCGCCGGCAAGACGACGGTGTTCAACCTGATCAGCCGCATCTACACGCCGACGACGGGGACGATCTCCTTCGAGGGCCAGCCGCTGACGCAGCAGCCGGCGCACCGCATCGCCTCGCTCGGCATCGCGCGCACCTTCCAGAACATCGAGCTGTTCGAGCACGCGTCGGTCCTGCACAACCTGCTGATCGGTCGACACACGCACCGCAAGACCGGCCTGTTCGCCGACATGTTCTTCACCGGCAAGGCCCGCGCCGCCGAGATCGAGGCGCGACGCAAGGTGGAACAGGTCATCGAGCTGCTGGAGCTGCAGCACCACCGCGACTCCTTGGTCGCCGGCCTGCCCTACGGCGTGCGCAAGGTGGTGGAGCTGGCGCGGGCGCTGTGCACCGAGCCCAAGCTGCTGCTGCTCGACGAGCCCTCTTCCGGCCTGAACGTCGAGGAAACCGAGGACATGGCGTTCTGGATCCAGGACATCCAGCACGAGCTGGGCATCACGGTGCTGATGGTGGAGCACGACATGACGCTCGTGTCCAAGGTGTCGGACCGCGTACTGGCCATGAACCAGGGCGAAGTGCTGGCCATGGGGACGCCGCGCGAGGTGCAGGAGCATCCTGGCGTGATCGAGGCGTACCTGGGAAGCATCGAGGACGTGTCGGGGCTGCGGAGGGAGCGCGCATGAACACGCCGCTTTCCGTCAGCGACACGCCGGTCCTGAAGCTCCTCAACGTCGAGAGCGCCTACGGCCCGATCAAGGCGATCCGCGGGGTGAGCCTGCAGGTGCGGCGCGGGGAGATCGCGACCGTGCTGGGCTCCAACGGCGCCGGCAAGTCCACCATCCTCAAGACCATCAGCGGCATCATCGACCCGCGCAAGGGCAGCATCGAGTTCAAGGGCGAGAACATCACGGCACGCGACCCCGCGTTCATCGTGCAGCAGGGCCTGTCGCACGTGCCGGAGGGGCGCGAGGTGTTCCCGCTGCTGTCGGTGCACGACAACCTGCTGATGGGCGCCTACACGCGCAAGGACAAGGACGGCATCGCCCGCGACATGGAGGCGGTGTACCGCTACTTCCCGATCCTGCAGGAACGCTCGGCACAGGATGCCGGCCTGCTGTCCGGCGGCCAGCAGCAGATGCTGGCGATCTCGCGCGCCATCATGGCGTCGCCCGACCTGATCCTGCTGGACGAACCGAGCCTCGGCCTGTCGCCCAAGCTCACCAAGGAAATCTTCGAGATCGTGGTGCGCATCAACCGCGAGCGCGGCACCACCATCCTGCTGGTGGAGCAGAACGCCAACATGGCGCTGAATGCGGCCGACTACGGCTATGTCCTGGAGAACGGGCGCATCGTGATGGAAGACACCTGCGCGAAGCTGCGCGAGAAGGACGACATCAAGGAGTTCTACCTGGGCATGAAGGAGGCCGGCGTGCGCGGCGAGCGCAGGTGGAAGAAGAAGAAGAACTGGAGATAGGAATGCGGAATCTCTGGAGCCTGATCGACGAAGCGAAGCCCGTGACGAACGTCGTCCTCGAGGGCGGCACCATCCCGGCCATGTTCTGGAACGCGGTGGACAAACGCGGGCCGAACGTCTGGATGCGCCAGAAGGAACTGGGCATCTGGCGCAGCTGGACGTGGACGCAGACCGGGGAGGCCGTGCGCGAAGTGGCGGGCGGCCTGATGGCGCTGGGCTTCGGTGCGCGCGACACGGCGTCCATCCTGTCCAACACCGTCATCGAATGGGTGCTGGCGGACCTGGCGGTGCTGTCTTGCGGCGGCGTCTCCAACGGCATCTATCCCACCGACGCCGCGACGCAGGTGCAGTACCTGTGCGAGGACTCGGGCACCAGCATCCTGTTCGTGGAGGACGACGAGCAACTGGACAAGGCGCTGGAGGTTCGCGCCCAGCTGCCGCGCCTGCGCAAGATCGTCGTGTTCGACATGGAGGGCCTGCGCGACCTGAAGGACCCGATGGTCACGAGCCTCGACGAGCTGCGCCGCATCGGCCGCGAGCACATGGCGCAGCACCCGGGCGAGTTGATGCAGCGCGTGCTGCAGGTGAAGCCGGACGACCTGGCGATCCTGGTGTACACCTCGGGCACCACCGGCAAGCCGAAGGGCGCCATGCACTCGCACCATGGGCTGGTCTACACCGTGCGCGGCTACAACACCCTGATCGGCCGGCACGAGGAAGACGAGTGCATGTGCTTCCTGCCCCTTTGCCACATCGCCGAGCGGCTGGGCGGCGAATACTTCTCGCTCTATACCGGCGCCAGGCTGAACTTCGTGGAGAACCCCGAAACCGTGCCGGAGAACGTGCGTGAGATCGCGCCCACCGTCTTCACGGCCGTTCCGCGGGTCTGGGAGAAGTTCTATTCGGGCGTGATGATCGGCCTGAAGGAAGCCAGCGCCGTCCAGCAGGCCGCCTATGCCTGGTCGATCCAGGTGGGCGGGCAGATCGCCGAACGCGTGATGAATGGCAAGCCCGTCGACGGGTCCCTCAAGTTCAAGTACACGCTGGCGAACTGGCTGGCGCTGTCGAACGTGCGCAAGTTGATCGGCATCGACCGCGCCCGCTTCCTGGTGACCGGCGCGGCCCCTATCTCGCCCGAGCTCGTGAAGTGGTACCTGGCCCTCGGCGTGCCCATGCTGGAGGTGTGGGGCATGACGGAAACGTGCGGCGCGGCGACCGGCGTGCCCGCCAGCCGCATCAAGCCCGGCTCCATCGGCCCGGCGGCCAGCTACAACGAGGTGAAGGTGGACGCGGCCACCGGCGAGATCCTGGTGCGCGGGCCCAACGTCTTCATGGGCTACCTCAACCAGCCGGAAAAGACGGCCGAGACCATCGACGCCGACGGCTGGCTGCACACCGGCGACGTCGGCGCGGTGGACGGGGACGGGTTCTTCCGGATCACGGACCGCATGAAGGACATCATCATCACGGCGGGTGGCAAGAACGTGACGCCCAGCGAATTCGAGAACGAGCTGAAATTCTCGCCGTACATCACCGACGCTGTGGTCATAGGCGACAAGAGGCCCTACCTCACCGTGATCGTGATGATCGACCAGGAAAACGTGGAGAAGTACGCGCAGGACCACGACGTGCCCTTCTCCAACTACGCCAGCCTGACGCGCTCGCCGGAGGTGCAGGCGCTGATCCAGGCCGAGATCGACCGGGTGAACCGCAAGTTCGCGCGGGTGGAGCAGGTCAAGAAGTTCTTCCTGCTCGACACGCAGCTGTCGGCGGAAGACGAGGAACTGACGCCGACGATGAAGCTCAAGCGCAAGCTGGTGCAGCAGAAGTACGCACCGCAGATCGAGGCGATGTACGCCTGAAGATGAAAGCTCTGGATTCCCGCCGAAGCCTGCCCTCGCGTAGGCGGGGGCGGGAATGACAACCGATCGTCATCCCCGCGGAGGCGGGGATCCAGGGCTCCCGGTATTTTGTGTTCTTATCAAGGAGACATGCGATGAAATTCAAAGCGACCCTGGCCACGGCCGCCATCCTGGCGTGCACCGGCGCCTTCGCCCAGCAGCAGGGCGTGACCAAGGACACCATCCTGGTCGGCACCATCCAGGACATGTCCGGGCCGCTGGCCGGCTACGGCAAGCAGGCGCGCAACGGCATGCAGCTGCGCATCGACGAACTGAACGAGCAGCAGGGCAGCGTCCACGGCCGCAAGCTCAAGCTGATCGCCGAGGACGATGGCTACGACCCCAAGAAGGCGGTGCTCGCGGCGCAGAAGCTGGTGAACCAGGACAAGGTGTTCATCGTCGCCGGCCACCTGGGCACGGCGCAGAACATGGCCGCGATGCCGGTGCAGTTCGAGAAGAACATCGTCAACTTCATGCCCATCACGGCGGCGCGCGAGATGTACGAGCCGCTGCACAAGCTGAAGTACTCCTTCGCCGCCACCTACTACGACCAGATCCGCCAGGCGCTGCCGAAGATGGTGAAGGAGA
>JAJNBO010000316.1 GCA_021156245.1 Ramlibacter sp.
CGCATGGCCCGTCGCCGGCGGTGCAGCCGTGGCTCACGAGCGCTGCCTGCGCGCTGGGCCTGTGGTTGTGGGCCTTGTCCCGCGGGGTGCGTCCGCGCGTGCGCCTGTGGCTGCCGGCGATCGCCATCTTCGCCTGGGCCGTGGTGTCGCAGCTGGCGCTTCGGCCGGAGACGGTGATGCTGGCGATGGGCCTGCTGCTCATGGGCATCGCCGCGGGACTGGCGGAGGACGAGGGCACGACGACCGCGTTGCAGGCCGGCATGCTCGGCGCGGCCGCCATCAGCGCGCTGGCCGGCATCGTGCAGTACCTCGGCGCCTCGGCGGTGTTGGAGCCCTGGATCAACATCGCCCGCCCCGGCGAGGCTTTCGGCAACCTGCGCCAGCCGAACCTCTACGCCAGCCTGTGCTGGATCGGCGCCGCCATCGTGCTGTGGGGCGGCTTGCGCCTTCCCCTTGCCGCGCGCGCCGTGTTGATCGGCCTGCTCGCGGCCGGCAGTGCGGCGTCCGTCTCGCGCACGGGCCTGCTGCAGGCGCTGGCGGTGCTGGCACTCGCGGCCATCTGGAACGGCCCGTCGCGGCGCGAGCGAATGGCGCTTTGCGCGGTGGCGCTGGCTTCCTATTTCGCTGCGGCGGTGCTCCTGCCGCTCGCGCTGCAAGCGACGGCCGACCTCGACCCGGCGCGCACCTTGTGGGTACGCCTGGGAGGCGGCGAGGGTTGCAGCAGCCGTCTCGTCCTGTGGTCCAACGTGCTGCGCCTGATCGCGCTCAAGCCACTGGCCGGATGGGGCTGGGGCGAACTCGATTACGCCCACTTCATGACGCTGTATCCGGGGGAGCGCTTCTGCGACATCCTGGACAACGCGCACAGCCTGCCGCTGCACCTGGCGGTGGAACTCGGCTTGCCGGCAGCGCTGGCCATCGCCGGCATCGGCGTCCTCGCAATTCTGCGCCGCATGCCCTGGAAGGAGGCGATGCCGCGACGACAGCTGGCGTGGGCGCTGATCGCCATCATCCTGCTGCACAGCCTGCTGGAATATCCGCTCTGGTACGGGCCGTTCCAGATCGCCTTCGGCGCCAGCCTGGGGTGGCTTCTCGCCAGCGAAGAGCAGCAGGAAGCTGGAGTCCGGCCGCTGGCGCGATCGGCAGCGGTCGCCATCATCCTGCTGCCCGCGACGGCCTATGCCGCCTGGGACTACGCCCGCGTGAGCCAGGTCTACCTGCCGCCGGAACAGCGCCGCGCGGCCTGGGCCGACGACACCCTGGAGCACGTTCGCCGCTCCTGGCTCTTCGCCGGACAGGCCCGCTTCGCCGACCTGACCCTGGCGTCGCTGTCGCCGTCCAACGCGGCGTGGATGCACGACCTGTCCAATCGCATGCTGCACTACTCGCCGGAGCCGCGCGTGATCGAGCGCGCCATCGAGAGCGCCACGATGGTGGGGCAGGAAGACGAGGCGGTGCTGCACCTGGCGCGCTACCGCGCGGCTTTTCCCGGGGACTACGCGCAGTGGTCCGCCGCACTCAGGCGGCAACCGGCAGCGCCGCCGGGACGCTAGACGTCGCGCTTGCGGCGCACGCTGGAAAAGGCGTCCGGTTCGTCCATCGGGCTGGGACGCGTGTCGCGGACGTAGACGCGGGCAGAGGGCATGATGTCCTCCTGCATCTGGCTGTCCAGCGCCGTCATCGAGTCTTCCCAGACGCTCCAATCGGCCTGGGTGTTGCCTTCTCCCACCACTTCGGGCAAGGCGGCGGGCGCGGAGGGCAGGAAGCCTGGGGGCGAGGCCGTGCGGGACGTGCTGCCGCGGCTACCCGCAGGGGCGGCTTTCCGGTCCGACGCAGCGCGCCTGGCCGCGGATGGCGGCTTGGCGGGCGCGAGCAGGCGCTTCAACCAACTGAACATATCGCGCTCCGTGGGCGGGCAGGCCGGACATCGCGGCCAAGGCTCCAACCCTATGGGGCTCCCTGCGGGCATTCTCCCGCCCAAGCACGGCATGGGGCAAGGGGGCGCGCCCCATGCCGTCAGGACTGCACAAAACTTCCGCTTTTCCCGCCGTGCTTTTCCAACAGTCGCACGGCCGTGATGGTCATTCCACGGTCCGCGGCCTTGCACATGTCGTAGATGGTCAGCAGGGCGACGTTCAGCGCCGTCAGGGCTTCCATCTCCACGCCGGTGGGGCCGACGGTTTCGACCCGGGTGGTGCAGGTGACCGCCGCGGAGCGTTCGCCGGTCGCCGGGAGCAACTCGAAGTCCACCGCCACCCGCGTCAGCGCCAGGGGATGGCACAGGGGGATCAGGTCGCTGGTCTTCTTGGCGGCCTGGATGCCGGCGATGCGCGCGATGCCCAGCACGTCTCCCTTCTTCACGGTCCCGGCTTGAACCAGCGCGAGGGTAGCGGGTAGCATTTCGATGCGGCCCGAGGCGACCGCGATGCGGTGCGTCGACGCCTTCCCGGCGACATCTACCATGTGGGCCTGGCCCTGTTCATCGAAGTGAGTGAGTACGCCCATGCAACCGTCCCCTGTGACCGTTCCCCATCATACGGTTCGATTCGACTGGCGCTCCCGGCTGCGGGCCGCGGGCATCCACCTGGGTCTGAGCGCCCTGGTGGCCGCTCTCGCCGCCTTGCTGGTGTTCGCCGTCTGGTATCCCTATCCCTACCGCGAAATCTCCGGCGGCCGCGACCTGTTCCTGCTGGTCGTGACGGTCGACGTGATCCTCGGCCCGCTGATCACTTTCGCGGTGTTCAACCTGGCCAAGCCGCGCAAGGAGCTGCGGCGCGACCTCGCGGTGGTGGGCCTGCTGCAGCTCGCCGGGCTGGCATACGGTTTGTGGACCGTGCACATGGCGCGCCCCGTCCACATGGTGTTCGAGTACGACCGGTTCCGGGTGGTTCACCAGGTCGAGATCCCCGAGGAAGTCGTCGGGCTCGCACCGGCCGGCATTCCCGTGGCGCCCCCGCTCGGGCCGACCCTGCTGACGCTGCGTCCCTTCAAGGACGCCAAGGAAGACCAGGACTACACCATGGCCGCCCTGCAGGGCCTGCCCCTGTCCGCCCGGCCCGATCTCTGGCAGTCGTACGAGGCCGGCCGGCCTCAGGTGCTGAAGGCGGCCAAGCCCGTCAGCCAGCTGACGAGCCGGTTCCCGGAGCGGGCGGCCGAAATCGACGCCGCGCTTCGCAAGGCCGGACGCGACGCCGCCCAGGCCTCATACTTGCCGCTGATCGCCCGCAAGGCCGAAGGCTGGACGGTGCTGCTGGACAGCGGCACGGCCGAAGTGATCGCCTACCTGCCCCTGGATTCCTTTTGACCGCGAAGTCCCCGACCACCTGGCGCCGCGCGCTGGCGGCCTTGCTGGCCGGGGCGCTGCTCGCCACCACGCCGGCGGGCGCGCAGCTGCCGACCCTCGGGGACACGAGCGACATGAGCAGCAGCGCCGAGCGCAAGCTCGGCGAGCGCATCGCGCGCGAGCTGTACCGCGATCCGGATTACATCGACGACCCGGTGCTGGTGGAGTACGTCCAGGGGATCTGGCAGCCGCTGCTGGTGGCGGCGCGCACACGCGGCGAACTGACCACCGAGCTGGATGAACGATTCGCCTGGCAGGTGCTGCTGGGCAAGGACCGCAGCGTCAACGCCTTCGCCCTGCCGGGCGGCTGGCTGGGCCTGCACCTCGGACTGGTCAGCGTCACGGCCACACGGGACGAACTTGCGTCGGTGCTGGCGCACGAGTTGAGCCACGTCACGCAGCGCCACATCTCGCGCATGGTGTCGCAGGAAGGCAAGCAGTTGCCCTGGATCATTGCGGGCATGCTGCTCGGCGCGCTCGCCGCGAGCAAGGACCCGCACGCCGGCAGCGCGCTGATCACCGGCAGCCAGGCCCTGGCGATGCAGCAGCAGCTGAATTTCTCGCGCGACATGGAGCGCGAGGCGGACCGCATCGGCTTCGGGGTGCTCACGCAGGCGGGTTTCGAGGCGCAAGGCTTCGTCACCATGTTCGAGAAGCTGCAGCAGGCCGCGCGCCTGAACGACAACGGCGCCTATCCCTACCTGCGCACGCACCCCATGACGACCGAGCGCGCCGCGG
>JAJNBO010000317.1 GCA_021156245.1 Ramlibacter sp.
CTGCTCGCCGCCCGAGCGCTGGACCATCCTGGCGATGCCGGGCAGGGCGTACAACTCGCGCATGATCGGCGCGGCCTGGCGCAAGTCCTCGATGGTCTCGAACAGCGGCACCACGATCAGGTCGCTGGTGGCATGGTCGTCCAGCGTCCCGTGGAACAGTCCGACCTCCTTGAGCAGCAGCATCACCTCGAGCAGGTCGCTCACCGCCTCGGTGTGGCTGATGATGTAGTGCCGGATCGACTGTGCGCCGTAGCGCGCGCGCATCCGGTGCGCCGCTTCGAAGATGGCCAGTTCCTTCTGCGCGTGCTCGCTGTACGCGTGGCCCAGCACGCGAAGCGGGCGCGCGTCGGACAGCAGCCGCAGCAGCACGGCGCGCTTGCCGGGTTCGTCGAGCTTGCGGTAGTCCTTTTCCACGCGCGCGGTCGCCAGCAATTCGGCGACGACCTCTTCGTGCTGTTCCGAGTTCTGCCGCAGGTCCACGGTGGCCAGGTGGAAGCCGAACACCTCGACCGCGCGAATGAGCGGCTTCAGGCGCTGTTGCACCAACGCGCCCCCGTGGTGCGCGAGCAGCGAGTCGCGGATCGTGCGCAGGTCGCCCAGCAGGTCCTCGGCGCGCAGGTACGGATTCTGCGGCGGCACTGCGTGGCGCGCGGCATCGCCGCCGGTGAATTCCTTCAGCGTGGCAGCCAGCCGCGCATACATGCCGGTGACGGCGCGCCGATAGGGCTCGTCCTGCCGGTGCTCTCCGCGGTCCGGGGATGCGTCGGCCAGGGCCTGCATGGCGGGCGTCACCTTCACCAGCATCGCGGAGATGGAGAGCTCGCTGCCCAGCCAGAACAGCTCCGTCAGGTAATGGCGCAACGCGACTTCGCATTGCCGCCGCAGCGCGTACTCCAGCGTTTGCGCGGTGACGTTCGGGTTGCCGTCGCGGTCGCCGCCGATCCACTGCCCCATGCGCAGGAAGCTCGCCACGGGCTGCTGGCCGAGCTCCTGTTCGAGCTGGCCATACAGCCTGGGAATCTGGCGCAGGAAGGTCGCCTCGTAGTAGCTGAGGGAGGTCTCGATCTCGTCGGCGACGGTGAGCTTGGTGAAGCGGAGCAGCCGCGTTTGCCAGAGCTGCTGCACGCGCGCGCGGATGTGCGCCTCGTTGCCCGCCAGCTCCTTCGGCGCGAGCGCATCGCGCGGCTGGGCGCGCGAGCGGATCTCGTCGCGTTCGGTGAGCAGGCGGGCGATGTCGCGCTCGGCGTCCAGGATGCTCTTGCGCTGCACTTCGGTCGGGTGCGCGGTGAGCACCGGCGACACGTAGCTGTGGGCCAGCGCCTGCGAGACGGCGCGCGTGTTGATGCCGGCCCAGCGCAGGCGGGCCAGCGCCACGCCGATGCTGCCCTCCTGCTCGTCGCCCGCGCGCTCGTGGACCTCGCGCCGCCGGATGTGATGGCGATCCTCGGCGAGGTTGGCGAGGTGGCTGAAATAGGTGAACGCGCGGATCACGCGCACCGCCTCGTCCCCGGAGAGCGACTTGAGCAAGGACTTCAGCGCGCGATCGGCCTCGTGGTCGGCGTCGCGGCGGAACGCCACGGACAGCTTGCGGATGCGCTCGACCAGCTCGAAGGTCTCCACGCCTTCCTGCTCGCGGATGGCGTCGCCCAGGATGCGCCCCAGCAGGCGGATGTCCTCGACGAGGGGGCGTTCGTTGTCCTTCGCGCGGCGGGCGGGGGCCTGCTCGGTGGGCGGCATGCGGGGGTTCCGTTGGGGAGGCGACGGGATGCTAGCATCGACTTCCCCCTCGAAGGATGACATGCGGGTTACGCAGTGAGCCACTTCACCATCGCCACGCGCGAGAGCCGGCTGGCCCTCTGGCAGGCCGAACACGTCCAGGCCCTGCTGGCGCAGCATGGCCATGGCGTGTCGCTGCTCGGCATGACCACCAAGGGCGACCAGATCCTGGACCGCGCGCTCAGCAAGGTGGGTGGCAAGGGGCTCTTCGTCAAGGAGCTGGAGGTCGCGCTCGAAGAAGGCCGTGCGGACCTCGCGGTGCACTCCCTGAAGGACGTGCCCATGGAACTGCCGGAAGGTTTCGCGCTGGCCTGCGTCATGGAGCGCGAGGACCCGCGCGACGCGCTGGTCTCCAACCGCTTCGCCAACCTGTCGGAGCTGCCGCAGGGTGCGGTCGTCGGCACGTCCAGCCTGCGCCGCGTGGTGTTGCTCCGTGCGTTGCGTCCGGACCTGAAGATCGAACCCTTGCGCGGCAACCTGGACACGCGCCTGCGCAAGCTCGACGACGGGCAGTACGACGCCATCGTGCTGGCCGCGGCCGGATTGAAGCGCCTGGGCCTGGGCCAGCGGATCCGCCAGCTTTTCGAGCCCGCGGAGATGCTGCCGGCGGCGGGGCAGGGCGCGCTGGGCATCGAGGTGCGCACGCAGCGCGGCGACGTCGCCAGCGCCCTCGCACCCCTGGTTCACCAGACCACCTGGCTCTGCGTCGCCGCGGAGCGCGCGGTCAGCCGCGCGATGGGAGGCAGTTGCTCCATGCCGCTGGCGGCGTACGCAACGTTCGACGGTGAATACCTGCAGTTGTCCGCTGCATGGGGCGACCCCGACCAGCCCGGCGTGCTGGTGCGTGCGCGTTCCGCCGACGTGGTGGCCGGGCTCGACCAGGCCGCGGCGCTCGGCGAGGCGGTCGCAGCGCGCCTTCGCGCGGGCGGGGCCCACTGAGCCGCGCGATGGCCGTGGTCGTCACCCGGCCGGCGCAGGAGGCGCAGCGTTGGGCCGTGCTGCTGCGGGAGGGGGGGCTGCAACCGGTGGTGCTGCCGCTGCTCGCGATTGCGCCCGCACCAGATCGCGAGGGCTTGCGCCAGGTCGCCGCGCAAGCGGATGACTACGCTGCCGTGATGTTCGTCAGCGCCCATGCAGTGCAAGGCTTCTTCGCGGCGTCGCCGCGGTTCATGCGCGCGCGCGCATGGGCGCCCGGGCCCGCGACGCGCGACGCGCTGCTCGCCGCGGGGGTGCCGCCAGCGCGCATCGACGCTCCCGCGGCCGACGCAGTCCAGTTCGACTCCGAATCGCTATGGCAGCAGGTGCAGGGGCAGCTCGGAGCGGGGGACCGCCTGCTGGTGGTACGAGGCGCCGACGCGACAGGGCGCGGCCAGGGGCGTGAGTGGCTGGCCCAGCAGGTGGAGGCCGCAGGTGCGGGGGTGGCGTTCGCGGCCGCGTACCGCCGCGAGCCACCCGCCTGGAGCGATGCCGAAAGGGCGCTCGCCCGCGGTGCGGCCGTGGATGGGTCCTGGTGGCTCTTCAGCAGCTCCGAAGCGGCGCGCAACCTGCCGACCCTGCTGCCGGGCCAGGACTGGTCCCGCGCCCGTGCCGTCGCGACCCACCCCCGCATCGTGCAATCCGTCCGCGCGCTCGGCTTCCGGACCGTCGTGCCGTGCCGTCCGGCCCTCGCGGACGTGGTGGCGTCGATAGAATCCGCCCGATGAGTTCCCTGCCTCCGCCGCCTCCGTCCGAGCCTCTCGCAGCGCTGCCGGTCGCGACGCCGATGCCGCCGTCCATGGCGCCGCGCAGCAGTGCGCTGTCGCGCGCCGTGCTGCTGGTGCTGGCCCTGCTCGCGAGCGCCGGCCTGCTTTCCAGCGTCATGCTCTGGCAGCGCCTGTCCTCGATCCAGGAGCAGCTCGCGCGGCAGACGGCCGACAGCGGCGCCAACGCGATCGAGGCGCGGGCGCTGGCGCGGCAGGCGCAGGAGATCGCCCGCGACGCCTCCGCGCGCCAGGTGGTCCTGGAGACGCGGCTGTCCGAGGTCGCGCTGCAGCGCACGCAGCTCGAGGACCTGATCCAGAGCCTGTCCCGCTCGCGCGACGAGAACCTGCTGGTCGACATCGATTCCGCGCTGCGCCTGGCGCAGCAGCAGACGCAGCTGACGGGCAGCGCCGAGCCGCTGCTGGCGGAGCTGCGCACCTCCGACCAGCGCCTGGCACGGGCCGCGCAACCGCGGCTCGCGCGCTTGCGGGCTTCCATCGCGCGCGACATCGAGCGGATCCGCTCCACCAGCGTCACCGACGTGCCGGCGCTGCTGGCGCG
>JAJNBO010000318.1 GCA_021156245.1 Ramlibacter sp.
CCCCGCGCGCCTGAAGGTGCTGTACGACGGCATCGCGGAGGTGCGTGCGCGCTACGAGCCCGACTGCGCCGCGGTGGAGATCGTCTTCGTCAACGTCAACCCGCAGGCCACGCTGTTGCTGGGCCAAGCGCGCGGCGCGTGCCTCACGGCGCTGGTCGCCTGCAACCTCTCCGTCGCCGAGTACACGGCCTTGCAGATGAAGCAGGCGGTCGCCGGGTCCGGCAAGGCCGCCAAGGCGCAGGTCCAGGCCATGGTGAAGCGCCTGCTGCAGTTGCCGCGCGAACCCGGCAAGGATGCGAGCGACGCGCTCGGCATCGCCATCACGCACGCGCATGCGGGTGCCGCGATGGCGCGGCTGCAAGCGGCGGGCGATCTCGCCAAGCGCGCCACCGGCACGTACAAGGGGGGCCGGGTCGTCTAGCCGTCCGGCATCCCCTAGCTGTTCTTCGTCATCCCCGCGGAGGCGGGGATCCAGGGCGCCCTGACCATCGCGCTGCGAGGCGGCAGGTAGGCCGCTTTCCGGCGCGAACATGTCCTACGAGGCGGCGTAGATCCACGATGCTTGAATGCTGCATCCAGGATCTCAAGAAAGGACGAGCCATGCCGGACCGCATCAAGAAGGGCGACAAGGTCGAATGGAACACGTCGCAAGGCCGCACTTCCGGGACCGTGAAGAAGAAGCTTACATCCCCGACCGACATCAAGGGCCATCACGTGGCTGCCTCGAAGGACAACCCGCAGTACCTCGTGGAAAGCGCCAAGTCCAAAGGCCAGGCGGCGCACAAGCCGGGATCGCTGCGGAAGAAGTGACCCCCGCGTCATCCACGCGCAGGCGGGGATCCAGGGCTTCCATGGCACCCGAATTCGGGCGCCCTGAATTCCCGCCGCCGCGGGAATGACGAGAGCTTCAGCCGAATTCGCGCTCGAGGAACAACGCGAAGAAGAAGACCAGCGCCCCGATCAACGTCCACTTCAGCGTGACCAGGCCGAAGCGCTTGTAGCGCGCCTTCCCGGTGAAGGCGAACAGCGCAAAGCTGATGCCGCAGGCGAGCAGCAGCAACAGCAGGGCGACCCGGACGACGGCCACCGGCCTACCAGGCGCGGGCGGGCAGGCTGAAGCCCGCGGGCGCCTGGCGCTCGTCGCCGAAGCTCACCACCTCGAAGGCGTCCTGGTCCGCCAGCAGCGCGCGCAGCAGCTTGTTGTTCAGGGCATGGCCGGAGCGGAACGCGCTGTACGCGGCCAGCAGCGGCTTGCCCACCAGGTACAGGTCGCCCATGGCGTCCAGGATCTTGTGCTTCACGAATTCGTCGTCGTAGCGCAAGCCTTCGGAGTTGAGCACGCGGTAATCGTCCATGACGATCACGTTGTCCATGCCGCCGCCAAGGCCGAGGCCGCTGGAGCGCATCATCTCCACGTCCTTGGTGAAGCCGAAGGTACGGGCGCGCGCGATGTCGCGCGAGTAGTGGCCGGAGCTCAGGTCGAACTCATAGCGCTGCCCGGTGGAGTCGACCACGCGATGCGCGAAGTCGATCTCGAAGGACAGCTTGTAGCCGTGGTACGGATCCAGCCGCGCCCACTTGAGGTTCTCGCCCTCGCCTTCGCGGATCTCGACCGGCCGCAGCACGCGGATGAAGCGGCGCGGCGCGTTCTGCTCCTCGACCCCAGCGCTTTGCAGCAGGAACACGAACGAGGCCGACGAGCCATCGAGGATGGGAACCTCTTCCGCCGTGATGTCGACGTAGAGGTTGTCCAGCCCCAGGCCGGCGCAGGCGGACATGAGGTGTTCGACGGTGTGCACCTTGGCGCCGCCATTGGAGATGGTCGACGCCATGCGCGTGTCCGTCACGGCCTGTGCGGACACGGGAATGTCCACCGGCAGCGGCAGGTCCGTGCGGCGGAACACGATGCCGGTGTCCGGCTGGGCGGGCCGAAGCGTCAGCTCCACCCGTTGCCCGCTGTGGAGGCCGACGCCGACGGCCTTGGTCAGGGACTTGAGGGTGCGTTGGCGAAGCATGGCGAGAATTTTAGTTCGCCTGCCCATCCGCTGCCTCCGCTTTACCCAATGGCCACAATAGCCGATAAAAAAGGCGGGCCCGACTGCGCCCGCCTCAAAGCTTCCCCCTTGGAGAGCCTTCAGTCCGCCTGCTTGCGCAAGAAGGCGGGAATCTCGAAATCGTCCATGCCGCCGGACGACAGCGCGTCGACCTTCGCCGCCGCCTGCGTGCGGTTGGTCCGCCAGACGCTGGGCACCGCCAGGCCGCCGTATTCCGGCTGGCTCGCGGCGCTCGCGCCCGATGCCTGCATCTCTCGGGTGACGATCGCGCCCGGGCCGCCCACCGCGTTGTGGATGGTCGGCACATTGAACGGCACGTTGTCGGTGCCGGTGCGCAGCACCTGCAGCGGCGGCGCGGTGCGGCGGCCCTGGCCCTGGCGGGACAGGCCCGTGGCCACCACGGTCACGCGGACCTGGTCGCCCAGGTCGTCGTCGTAGGCCGTGCCGTAGATCACGTGCGCGTCGGGCGACGCGTAGGCACGGATGGTGTTCATCGCCAGCTTGGACTCGGACAGCTTCAGGCTGCCCTTGGCCGCGGTGATGAGCACCAGCACGCCCTTGGCGCCGGACAGGTCGATGCCTTCCAGCAGCGGGCAGGCCACCGCCTGTTCCGCCGCGATCCGCGCGCGGTCCGGCCCGTTGGCCACGGCCGTGCCCATCATCGCCTTGCCGGGCTCGCCCATCACCGTGCGCACGTCCTCGAAGTCCACGTTGACGTGGCCGGGGACGTTGATGATCTCGGCGATGCCGCCCACCGCGTTCTTGAGGACGTCGTTGGCGTGCGCGAAGGCTTCGTCCTGGGTGATGTCGTCGCCGAGCACTTCCAGCAGCTTCTCGTTCAGCACCACGATCAGCGAATCGACGTTGGCTTCCAGTTCGGCCAGGCCGTTGTCGGCGTTGGTCATGCGGCGGCCGCCTTCCCAGTCGAACGGCTTGGTGACCACGCCGACGGTCAGGATGCCCATCTCCTTGGCCACGCGCGCGATCACCGGCGCGGCGCCCGTTCCGGTGCCGCCGCCCATGCCGGCCGTGATGAACAGCATGTGCGCGCCCTGGATCGCTTCACGGATGCTGTCGACCGCCAGCTCCGCGCATTCGCGGCCCTTCTCCGGCTTGCTGCCGGCCCCGAGGCCGCTGCCGCCCAGCTGGATGTGCTTGTGCGCCGAGCTGCGGGCCAGCGCCTGCGCATCGGTGTTGGCGCAGACGAATTCCACGCCCTGCACGCCGCGCTCGATCATGTGCGCGACAGCGTTGCCCCCGCCACCGCCGACACCGATCACCTTGATCTGCGTGCCCTGGTGGAATTCCTCGACTTCGATCATTTCGATGCTCATTGCGTACTCCTGATTCGTTGCAGTTGCCACTGACTATCTTGTTGGTGTTGCGCTATCAACGCGGGAACGGTGGTTCGGTGCACCGACATCGCTCCTTTCTTGAATGCGGCGGGGAGCCGCGGGCCAGCCAGAGCTTGTTCTGCATGGTCAGAAGTTCCCCACGATGAAATCCTTGATGCGGCCGAATGCGGTCTTGACCGATCCGTGCTGCTGCGCGACCTTGAAGCCGCGCACGCGCGCCAGCCGCGCCTCTTCCAGCAAACCCATGACGGTGGCAGCGCGCAGCTGCGACACCATGTCGGCCAGTGCGCCGGTGTAGCGGGGCACGCCGCGGCGCACCGGCTTGAGGAAGATGTCCTCGCCCAGCTCCACCATGCCCGGCATGATCGAGCTGCCGCCGGTGATGACGATCCCCGAGGACAGCACCTCCTCGTAGCCGGACTCGCGCACCACCTGCTGCACCAGCGAGAAGATCTCCTCGACCCGCGGCTCGATCACGCCGGCCAGCGCCTGCTTGGACAGCATGCGCGGTCCGCGGTCGCCCAGGCCCGGCACTTCGACCTGCGTCTCCGGGTCGGCCAGCAGCTGCTTGGCGAAGCCCGACTCCACCTTGATGTCCTCGGCGTCCTTGGTCGGCGTGCGCAGC
>JAJNBO010000319.1 GCA_021156245.1 Ramlibacter sp.
CAGGACCATCCGGACGGCTGGCAGGCCATCCTCGCGGCCAGCAACCAGCCCGCGCCGATGACCCTGCGCGTCAACACGCACCGCATTTCGCGCGAGCCGCTGCGGGAGTTGCTTGCCGCCGGCCAGGTGGCCAGCCAGCCCGTCGGCCTGCACGGGCTGCTGCTGGAGCGGCCGCTGCCGGTCGACGCCATCCCGGGCTTCCATGAAGGCCTCTGGTCCGTGCAGGACGCCGGCGCCCAGCTGGCCGCCGAACTGATGGCGCCGGACCTGCCGCCGCAGGCGCGCGTGCTCGATGCTTGCGCAGCGCCGGGGGGCAAGACCGCCCACCTGTGCGAGTTGAAGCCGGACGCGCAGGTGCTGGCGCTGGACGTGGACCCGGTGCGCTGCGAGCGCATCCACCAGAATTTGCAACGCCTGGGCCTGAGCGCTGAAGTTCGCGCCGCGGACGCGGCCGACACGGCCGCGTGGTGGGATGGGAAGCCGTTCGACGCCATCCTGCTCGACGCCCCGTGCACGGCTTCCGGCATCGTGCGCCGGCATCCCGACGTGCGGTGGCTGCGCCGGGAAACAGACGTGGCGCAGCTGGCCGCGCAACAAAAGCGGTTGCTCACTGCGCTCTGGTCTGCGCTGAAGCCTGGAGGCCACCTCGTCTATTGCACCTGCTCGGTGTTCCGCGCCGAGGGGGAAAGCCAGATCGCCGCGTTTCTTGCACACAACAGCACGGCCCTTTTGCGGCCCGGCCCCGGCCATTTATGGCCCCGCAGCGCGGTGGACGGCGGGGGGCTCCCGGACAATCGACCGAGTGACCACGACGGCTTCTTCTATGCGGTGCTGCAAAAGAGTGCACTGGATGCACCGGCCGCCCGCCCGGACGTTTGAGCGGACTGGCTGGTCCTGGATCTTCGCGTTCGTGCTGCTCGTCTGCGGCTCGGCCGCGGCATGGGCCCAGGTCACGCCCGCCGAGGTCACGCAGCTGCAGGTGGAGCGCACCGAGGACGGCGTCCTGCTGAGCGCCGCGGTCCGCTTCGAGCTGCCGCAGGCCGTGGACGACGCGCTCGCCAAGGGCATCCCGATGTTCTTCGTGGCCGAAGCCACCATCCTGCGGGACCGCTGGTACTGGTACGACAAGCGCGTGGCCCATGCCACGCGGCACATGCGGCTGGCCTTCCAGCCGCTCACGCGCCGCTGGCGCCTGCAGGTGTCGTCCTCGCCGATCGGCAATTCCGGGCTCGTGCTCGGCCAGATGTTCGACACCCGCGACGAGGCGCTCGCGGCGGTGCAGCGCATTTCGCGCTGGCGCATCGCGGAACCCGGCGAGGTCGACCCCGAGGGCACGCACAACGTGGACTTCCGCTTCCGGCTGGACGTGTCCCAGTTGCCGCGCCCCTTCCAGATCGGGGCCGTGGGGCAGGCCGACTGGTACATCCTGGCCGTGCGCACCCAGCGCCTTGCGTTCGAACAGCCGAAGTGAACCTGCCCCGCCCGCCCGAAGGCCCGCCGCGCAAGCTGATCGAGAGCTCGCGCGCCCTGCGCTGGGCCGTGGCCGTGGCGATCGCCGTCATCGTGGGCATCGGCATCGTGCTGATGTTCCTCCTGACGCAGGCCACCAACAACCGCGAGCTGTACGAGCGCAACTACGGCCGGCTGTTCGCGCTGAACATGGTGATCGCCGGCGTGTTGCTGGCCGTGATCCTGTGGGTGTTCGTGCGGCTGGCGTCGCGGCTGCGGCGCGGCAAGTTCGGCAGCCGCCTGCTGGTGAAGCTGGCCGCCATCTTTGCCTTGACCGGGCTGGTGCCGGGGCTGCTGATCTACGTGGTGTCGTACCAGTTCGTGTCGCGCTCCATCGAAAGCTGGTTCGACGTGAAGGTCGAGGGCGCGCTGGACGCCGGCCTCAACCTGGGCCGCGCCACGCTGGACACCTTGTCCAGCGACCTGGCCAACAAGACGCGTACGGCCGCCGGACAGCTCGCTGAGACGCCGGAGACGTCCGCGGGCCTGGTGCTCGAACGCGTGCGCGAGCAGTTGTCGGCGGTGGACGTGGTGCTCTGGAACGCCAACGGCCAGATGATCGCCAGCGCGGGGCAGTCCCGCTTCCAGCTCAATCCCGACCGGCCGACGCCGCAGCAGCTGCGTACCGCGCGCACGCAGCGCAGCTTCACCGTGGTGGAAGGGCTGGACGATCCAGGCGTGGCCACCACGCCTGCGGCGCGCATCAAGGCCATCGTGCTGGTCCCGCAACCCAGCCTCGGGCTGCTGGCGGGGTCCCGGTTCCTGCAGGCCACCGTGACAATCCCCCCGGCCCTGGTGGCCAATGCCATCGCCGTACAGGAGGCCAACCGCGAATACCAGGAGCGGGCGCTCGGGCGCGAGGGCTTGCGGCGCATGTACATCGGCACCCTGACGCTCAGCCTGTTCCTGGCGGTGTTCGGGGCCGTGCTGCTGGCCATCATCCTGGGCAACCAGCTCGCGCGTCCCCTGCTGTTGCTCGCGGCGGGCGTCAGCGAGGTGGCCGCTGGCGACCTGTCCCCCAAGCCCGCGCTGCAGGGCAAGGACGAACTGGGCGGGTTGACCCGTTCGTTCGCGGACATGACGCAGCAACTCGCCGACGCCCGCGCCACGGTCGAGAAGAGCATGGGGGAGGTGAGCGCCGCGCGGGCCAACCTGCAGACCATCCTGGACAACCTGACCGCCGGCGTGATGGTGCTGGACGCGCAGGGCCACATCCAGACGGCGAACCCCGGCGCCGAGCGCATCCTGCGCATGGGGCTGGACCCCTATCGGGGCCGGCCGCTGTCCGAGGTGCCCGGCCTCGCCGACTTCGGCGTGGCGGTGCAGCAGCGCTTCGACGACCTCCTGAACGAGCGCGCACAGCAGGGCGCGGACCACTGGCAGCAGTCCTTCGAGCTGAACACGGCCCATGCCGGCGAGGCCCAGGCCAACATCGTGACGCTGGTGGCGCGCGGCGCCCCCATGCCGGGCGACGCCCACCTGTTGGTCTTCGACGACATCTCGGAGATCGTCTCCGCCCAGCGCGCGCAGGCCTGGGGCGAGGTCGCGCGCCGCCTCGCGCACGAGATCAAGAATCCGCTGACGCCCATCCAGCTCTCGGCCGAGCGGCTGGAGATGAAGCTGGCCTCCAAGGTGGGGGAGCCGGAACGCGCCATCCTCACCAAGTCCGTGCAGACCATCGTGGACCAGGTCGAGGCGATGAAGCGGCTGGTCAACGAGTTCCGCGACTACGCCCGGCTGCCGGCCGCCGAACTGAAGCCGGTGGACCTGAACGGGCTGGTCAACGACGTGCTCCACCTGTACGTGCGGGAGGGCGACCCCACCCGGCCGTCATCCCAGGTGCCGGTGCGGGTGGATCTGGACCCGGCCGCGCCGCTCATCCTGGGCGACGCCCAGCAACTGCGCCAGGTGATCCACAACCTGCTGCAGAACGCGCAGGACGCCACCGAAGGCAGGCCCACGCGGGAGGTGGTGGTGCGCACCCAGTGGAACGAGGCGTCCAAGCGGGTGCGGCTGGTGGTGCTCGACAGCGGCGCCGGTTTCCCGGAATACATCCTCAAGCGGGCGTTCGAGCCGTACGTCACCACCAAGGTCAAGGGGACGGGCCTCGGACTCGCCGTCGTGAAAAAAATCGCGGATGAGCATGGCGCGCGCATCGATCTGAAGAACAGGGTGGAAAACGGCGTAGTGCACGGAGCTCAAGTGTCGCTATCATTTGGAGTTGCGAGTTAACAACGGCCCTCTAGCGGAGTGCCCCTCATAGAAGAGAGCTGATGGCAAACATACTGGTGGTGGACGACGAGCTCGGGATCCGGGACCTGCTTTCGGAAATCCTCAACGACGAAGGACACACCGTCGAACTCGCGGAGAACGCGGCGCAGGCCCGTGCGGCCCGCCAGCGGATGCGGCCCGACCTGGTGCTGCTGGACATCTGGATGCCGGACACGGACGGCGTCACGCTGCTGAAGGAATGGTCCACCACGGGCCTCCTGAGCATGCCGGTGGTGATGATGAG
>JAJNBO010000320.1 GCA_021156245.1 Ramlibacter sp.
TGGTCGGACACCCAGCACCTGGACCATGCATCCTTCGACGAAAACACCTCTTTCTGACGAGCTGCGCCGCCTGGTCGGCCAGTCCGTCACGGCCATCGACACGCCCGCGCTCGTGATCGACCTGGACGCCATGCAGCGCAACCTGGCGCGCATGGCGGAGTTCGCGCGCAAGCACGACGTGCGCTGGCGGCCCCACGCCAAGATGCACAAGAGCTCCGCCATCGCGCGGCTGCAGATGCAGGCCGGCGCCGTCGGTGTGTGCGTGCAGAAGACCAGCGAGGCCGAAGCGATGGTGGCTGGCGGCGTGACCGACGTGTACATCAGCAATGAAGTGGTGTCGCCGGCCAAGCTGGCCCGCGTGGCGGACCTGGCGCATCGCATGGCCGCCGAAAACGGACAGCTCGCGATCGCCGTCGACAGCGTGGAGGGCGTGCATCGCCTGGCCAACGCCATGGACGACCGGCGCCGCACCGGCCAGGCCGCCGTCATCGACGTGTTCATCGAGATCGACGTCGGCCAGGGTCGCTGCGGCGTGCGCCCCGGGCGCGCCGCGCTCGACCTGGCGCTCGCCATCCGCAGGCACCCCGCCCTGCGCTTCGCCGGGCTCCAGGCGTACCACGGCCGCGCGCAGCACCTGCGCACGCCGCAAGCGCGGCGCGACGCCATCGCCCAGGCGGTGCAGGACGTTCTGTTCACGCGCAAGACGATCGAAGCCGAAGGCATCCCGGTCGACCTGGTCACCGGGGCCGGCACGGGCAGCATGGTGTGCGAGGCCGCCAGCGGCGTCTATGGCGAGTTGCAGGCCGGCTCCTTCCTCTTCATGGATGCCGACTACGCGGCCAATGCGCACGATCCGGCCCAGCCCCAGTTCGAGCACGCCTTGTTCGTCAAGTCGCAGGTCATGAGCTCGGGGCTGCTGCATGCCGTCTGCGACGCCGGCCACAAGGCGCATGCCATCGACTCCGGGCTGCCTGCGGTCCTGACGCGCGAGCCCACGGGGGAACTGGAATTCGCGAACGGCGGCGACGAGCATGGCTTGCTGCGCCCCAAGGGCGGCAACCAGCGCGTCCCCCGGCTGGACGAGGCCGTGTGGCTGATCCCCGGCCACTGCGACCCGACCGTCAACCTGCACAACTTCCTGGTCGGCGTGACCGGGGGCCTGGACAACGGCCGGGTCGACAAGATCATCCGGGTTGATGCCAGAGGCGCCCTGACCTGAGCCGCGCGAAAATCGGGGCATGCAACTGTCCCCGAGCCAGGTCATCGTCCTCGCGACTCCGGTTTTCCTGCTCCTCATCGCAGTAGAGATCGCCTGGGGCGCATGGCGCGGGCGCAACACCTACCGCCTGAACGACGCGATCAACAGCATCTCGCTCGGCATGCTGAGCCAGATCACCGCCGTGCTCACGCGCCTGTTCCGCATCGGCATCTACACCGCCGTGTTCTCCTGGGTTTCGTTCTGGCACAACGAGGCCTTCTGGATGTCGCCGCTGGGCTGGCTGCTCGCCCTGGTCTTCTACGACTTCTGCTACTACTGGCTGCATCGCGCAGGCCACGAGGTGGCGGTGTTCTGGGCCGCACACGTCGTGCACCACCAGAGCCAGGACTACAACCTCTCGACGGCCTTGCGGCAAACCAGTTCGGGCGCGCTGCTCGGCTGGATCTTCTACCTGCCGATGGCGCTGGCCGGCGTGCCGCCGCTGGTGTTCGGCATCGTGGCGCTGGTGGACCTGCTGTACCAGTACTGGGTGCACACCGAGCACGTCGGCAAGCTCGGCTGGTTCGACCGCTGGTTCTGCTCGCCGTCCAACCACCGCGTGCACCACGCCGTGAACGACACCTACCTGGATCGCAACTACGGCGGCATCCTGATCATCTGGGACCGCATGTTCGGCAGCTTCCGGGAAGAGGACGAGAAGTGCGTCTACGGCACGCGTGCCCCGCTGCAAAGCTGGGACCCGCTGTGGTCCAACTTCGAGGTGTACTGGGCGCTCGCCAAGGACAGCTGGCATGCGCGCTCCTGGGCCGACAAGGTGCGGGTGTGGTTCAAGCCGCCGGGCTGGCGTCCCGCCGACGTGGCGGCGCGCTTTCCCAAGCCGGCCTTCAGCATCGAAGCCGTCACGCGGTACCACCCGCCGATGACGCAAGCCATGGCGTGGTTTGCAGGCCTGCAGTTCACCGTGCTGCTGGGCGGCGTGGCCCTCTTCCTCTGGCACGCCGACCGGATCCCGGTCAGCCAGTCCGTCGTGTGGCTGGCGGCTCTGACTGCGTCGCTCTGGGCCATCGGCGCGGCGATGCAGGGGCGCATCGGCGTCGTCGAAGTGTTCCTGATCGAAGCCGCCGCCGTGGTGACGGCCGCTGCCGCGCAAGGCTGGATCGACGTGCACCGCGTCTTCAAGCCGCTGGCGATGGTGCTGGCGATCCGGTTCGTGCTGCAGCGGTCGGGCTGGTTGCGCAGCGCCGGGCGCTTCGAATTCAAATTGGTGGCAGCCCTCGTCCTCTGCCTTGCCGGCGATGTCCTGTTGATGCTGGAAGGGCTCTTCATCCCCGGGCTGGTGAGCTTCCTGGCCGCACACCTGTGCTACCTGGCGCTGTTCAAGCAGGGGCAGCGCTGGTTCCCGAGTGGCCGCGCGCTGGCGGCGACGCTGGCGGCTGCGGTGGCCATGTACGCCTACCTGTTCCCGTACCTCGGGCCGATGCTGAAAGTCGCAGTGGCGGCCTACGCGGCCGTGATCGCCCTGATGGCGGCGCAGGCGATCGGGCGGGCGACGGTGTTGCGGGATGCTGCGTCCATCGGGGTTGCGGTGGGCTCGGTGTTCTTCATGCTCAGCGACACGTTGCTGGCCATCAACAAGTTCGCGCAGCCGCTGCCGATGGCGCAGTTCTGGGTGCTTTCGACGTATTACGCGGCCCAAATCCTCATCGTGCGGAACGCGGTGCTTGCATCCCGGGGCGCCGTCGGCAACCCGGCCTACGAATTCAACGTCCGTACCGCGTAGGCCGGGTTGCGCAACGCGCGCCCCGGCACCGTCACGCCCCGAACAATCCGCCTTCCGCCGCCGGGGGAGCCACCCCCAGGTGCCGGTACGCCGCCAGCGTCGCGATGCGCCCGCGCGGCGTGCGCTGCAGGTAGCCCTGCTGGATCAGGTACGGCTCGATCACGTCCTCGATGGTGTCGCGCTCCTCGCCGATGGAGGCAGCGACGTTGTCCAGCCCCACCGGGCCGCCGTCGAAGCGGTGGATCACTGCCTCCAGCAGCTTGCGGTCCATCACGTCGAAGCCTTGCGGGTCCACGTCCAGCATGGCCAGCGCCTTCTGCGCGATGTCCTTGTCGATGCGGCCGGTCCCCTTCACATCCGCGTAGTCCCGCACCCGGCGCAGCAGCCGATTTGCGATCCGGGGCGTGCCGCGCGAGCGCTTCGCGATCTCGGACGCGCCGTCGGCATCGATCGGCGCCTGCAGCAGCCCCGCGCTGCGATGCACGATGCGCGTCAGTTCTTCCGGCGTGTAGAACTCCAGCCGGGCGACGATGCCGAAGCGGTCCCGCAGCGGATTGGTCAGCATGCCCGCGCGCGTGGTGGCGCCCACCAGCGTGAAAGGCTGCAGGTCCAGCTTGATCGAGCGCGCGGCCGGGCCCTCGCCGATCATGATGTCGATCTGGTAGTCCTCCAGCGCGGGATAGAGGATTTCCTCCACCACGGGCGAGAGCCGGTGGATCTCGTCGATGAAGAGGACGTCGTTCTTTTCCAGGTTGGTCAGCAGCGCCGCCAGGTCCTTCGGCTTCTCGAGCACGGGCCCGGAAGTCTGGCGCAGGTTCACGCCGAGTTCGTGCGCGATGATGTGCGACAGCGTCGTCTTGCCCAGGCCCGGGGGCCCGAACAGCAGCACGTGGTCGAGCGCCTCGCCGCGCTTGCGTGCCGCACCGATGAAGATCTCGAGCTGCTCGCGCGTCTTGGCCTGGCCGACGTATTCCGCCAGGCCCTTCGGACGCAACGCGCGTTCCAGCGCTTCTTCCGCTGCACGGCCTTCTCCTCCCCCCTCCGCAAGCGGAGGGGGCGAGCGCCTTCGGGCGGCCGTGCGGCGCTCATCGCGCGAGTGCCTTCAAGGCCTGCTTGATGCCGTCGCTGACACTGATGTCCTTGGGCAGCGATTTCAGCGACGCCTGCGCCTCCTTGTCGCTGTACCCGAGCGCCACGAGCGCCTGCAGGATGTCGCCCTGCGCATCGCTACCCGCCCCGGCAGGGCCGAGGGGGCCGAGGTCGGCGCCGATCTTGCCTTTGAGTTCCAGCAGCAGCCGCTCCGCCGTCTTCTTGCCGATGCCGGGCACCTTGACGAACCGGGTCGCGTCCTGCGCGGTCACGGCCTGGGCGATGTCGGACACGCTCATGCCGCTCAGCACGGACAAGGCGGTGCGCGGGCCGACGCCGGAAATCTTGATGAGTTGGCGGAAGGCTTCGCGCTCGCCGGGCGTGCCGAAGCCGAACAGGATCTGCGCGTCCTCCCGCACGACGAAGTGCGTCAGCAGCGAAACCTTGTCGCCCAGCCCCGGCAGGTTGAAGAACGTGCTCATGGGTACATCGACCTCGTAGCCGACGCCCTGGCAGTCCACCAGCACCTGCGGCGGGTTCTTTTCGCTCAACGTCCCCGTCAATCTGCCTATCATTGCGGTCCCTCTGAAGAGATTATCAGCTTGATTCTCCGACACGCCTTCACTCCCCTGAACAACACCCGGCTCTCGCACCTCGGCGGGCCCATGGACGAACACCTGCGCACCATCGAGGCGGCGCTGCAGGTGCGCATCTCGCACCGGGGGGAACACTTCCGGGTGGAGGGGCCCAAGGCGAAGGCGGAACGGGCCCTCGACGTCCTGCAGGCGCTCTACGAGATGGCCGGCCGCAGCATCTCGAAGGAGAAGGTGCAGCTCATGCTCGCGGGCGAGGGGGCGCCGCTGGTGGAGGACGACGACGGCTCGCTGGTGCTGCATACCCGCCGGACGGACCTGAAGGCGCGCACCCCGAACCAGAGCGTGTACCTCGAGAACATCGCCAACCACGACATCACCTTCGGCATCGGTCCCGCCGGCACCGGCAAGACCTACCTCGCGGTGGCCTGCGCGGTGGACGCGCTGGAGCGCAGCGCCGTGCAGCGCATCATCCTCACGCGCCCGGCGGTCGAGGCCGGCGAGAAGCTCGGTTTCCTGCCCGGCGACCTCACGCAGAAGGTGGACCCCTACCTGCGGCCCCTGTACGACGCGCTCTACGACCTGATGGGTTTCGAGCGCGTGACCAAGGCTTTCGAACGCCAGGCGCTGGAGATCGCCCCCCTGGCATTCATGCGCGGCCGCACGCTGAACAACGCCTTCGTCATCCTGGACGAAGCGCAGAACACCACGCCGGAGCAGATGAAGATGTTCCTCACGCGCATCGGCTTCGGCAGCAAGTGCGTGGTGACGGGCGACGTGAGCCAGATCGACCTGCCCAAGGGCATGCCTTCGGGTCTGATCGATGCCGAGCACATCCTCAAGCGCGTGAAGGGCATCGCGCACACGCGCTTCACCAGCGCGGACGTGGTGCGGCATCCGCTGGTGGCGCGCATCGTCGACGCCTACGACGCGGCGCGCAAGACTGCAAAGTGACGCCCACGCTGGACCTGTCGCTTCAGTTCGGCACGTTTGCGAATGGGCCCGCGCATCGCAAGGCCCTCTCCGCGGCGCGCGTGCGCAAGTGGATGGAAATCGCGCTGCTGCGCCCGGCCGAGATCGCCGTGCGCATCGTCGGCAGCGAGGAGGGCCAGTCCCTCAACCGGCAGTACCGCGGCAAGGACTACGCCACCAACGTCCTGACGTTCGACTACACGCGCGAACCCGTCGTTTCCGCGGACCTCGTCCTGTGCGCGCCGGTGGTGGAGCGGGAGGCGCACGAGCAAGGCAAGACGCTGGAGGCGCACTATGCGCACGCGACGGAGATGGAAGCGCTGGAAGTGCTGCTGCTGGGCGCGCTGGGTTATTCGAATCCGTATTAGCAGGGACGTCATTCCCGCGCCGGCGAAGCCTGGACGCCCTGGATCCCCGCCTTCGCGGGGATGACGAAGACCTACCGCACCGTGATCGGAATCGTCACCGGCCCGTCGTTCACCAGGTGCACCCGCATGTCCGCCGCGAACTCGCCGGTCGCAACGATTGGATGTGACGCGCGAGCCTGCTTGACGATGTACTCGTAAAGCAGGCGCCCTTGGTCCGGCGGCGCCGCGTTGGTGAAGCTCGGGCGGTTGCCGCCGCTGGTGTCAGCGGCGAGCGTGAACTGGCTGACCAGCAGCAGCCCGCCCTGCACGTCCTGGACGCTGCGGTTCATCTTGCCGGCCTGGTCGCTGAAGATGCGCAGCTTCAGCAATTTCGCGAGCAGCTTGTCCGCTTGAGCCTCGCTGTCGCCCCGCTCGGCGCAGACCAGCACCAGCAGTCCCTGCCCGATCTCGCCGACCGTGCGGCCCTCCACCACCACCTTCGCCTCGCTCACCCGTTGCACGACCGCCAGCATCAGATCAAGTCCTCTTCATCGGTGTTGTGCGCTTCCACGTCGGTTGGCAGCAACTGGATGCTGGCGCGCAGCCCGGGCACGGCGCTCATGAGTGCCTGCTCCACGGAGCCGCGCAGCGCAGCCGCCCGACCGAGCGTCCAGTTCGCCGGCATGTGCATGTGGAGGTCGACGAAGCGGCGCTGTCCCGACCGCCGCGTGGACACGTGATCGAACCGGATCGTGGGATGCTTGAACTGCGCCAGGGTCCTGTCGATCTCGGCGAGCACCTCCGGCTCCAGGGCGCGGTCCATCAGCCCTTCGCTCGATCGCCACACCAGCCGCACGCCTTCGCGCAGGATGTTCACCGCGACGAGGATGCCGACCACCGGATCCAGCCAGAGCCAGCCCGTCGCCATCACCAGCGCCACGCCGACCACCACCCCGGCCGACGTCCACACATCGGTCATCAGGTGGCGGGCGTCGCCTTCCAGCGCGATCGACCGATGCGCCCGGCCGGACTGGAACATCAGCCAGGCCAGGCCGCCATTGAGCACGGAGCTCACGACCGAGAGGACCAGCCCGACGCCCAGCTGCTCCAGCGGTTGCGGGGCCTGCAGGCGGCGCAGAGCGGCCCACAGGATGCCGGCGGCCGCCACCATGATCATGAGCCCCTCGAATCCCGCCGAGAAATATTCCGCCTTGTGGTGCCCGAAAGGTTGGTCTTCGTCGGCGGGACGCAGCGCGATCTTGACCATCAGCAGCGCGAACAGCGCGCTGGCGAGGTTGACGAACGACTCCATCGCGTCGGAGAGCAGGCCGACCGAGCCGGTGAGCCACCAGGCCAGCCCCTTGAGGACGATGGTGGCCACCGCCACCGCCACGGACCAGCGCAGCAGCACCTGGGGCTGGATCCGGCTGGCGGCGATGGCGAAGGGCATGCGTGAATTGTGCTGCACGGGCGCGTGCAAGAATCCGGCGCATGCGACTGTCCGGCCGCCATCGTGTCGCCCTCGCGCTGTGGCTCGCCCTCACGGCAGCCGGCGGCGTGGCGCTGGCCCGCATGGAGCTGGCGCGCATCCAGGAGGCCTTCGAGACCGACGCGCGCATCGCGCATCGCCTGCTCAGCCAACGTGTCGTGCAGCACGATGCGGTTCTCGCGACCCTGGCCCTGCTCCAGCCCACCGGCGGATCCACGGGCGCGGAGCAGCGTTTGCCTGCGCTCTACCCCCAGATCCTCTCCGTCCAGCGCCGCGACGCGGGTGCGGCGTGGAGCGATCCCGCGCTCGGCGCGGCGGAGGCGGCGTCGCGCACCAGCCGCCGCGCGACGCTGGCGGACGTGGACTTCGCCGGGGGTCGCTATCGCCTGGTGCTGGCAGCCGACCCCGCCAGCTACGCAGCGACCTTCGACCTGCGCAGGGTCGTGCCCTGGGGCGAGTGGCCGATGGACCCGGCGAACAGCGCGGTGCGGGTCGCGCTCGAACACGAGGGCCAGGCCTTCGTGCTGCAGCCGGGCCAGGCCGATGGCCCCTGGACGTTTTCCTTCCACAAGCATCTCGCCGCCGAGAGCCAGCCGTTCGACGTGGTGGCCCGGCGAAACGTCGGCTGGCCGGAGCTGCCCTG
>JAJNBO010000321.1 GCA_021156245.1 Ramlibacter sp.
CCGCCCGGGTTCTGGGTGCCCAGCCACCCGGCGGGCAAGGTCGGCGTGACGTCGGTCAGCGTGTTGTTGTCGTCCAGGATCAGGCAATAGGTGCCCTGCTGGAGTTCGGGCAGGGTATAGGCGCCGGTGGCCGCTGCCACGGTGGCAGCCTGCGTCGCCGGCGCCGCGCAGGTGCCCCCCGACGACGGCGCGATTTTCACGAAGAACCCCGTGGCGCCCGGGCCCGCCTCCGTGCCGTCCTGCGAACCGTTGTGGTTGGCGTCCCGGTACACGGTGCCCCCCAGCGTGTTGAAGATGGGCGTATTGGTGAAGGTGCACAGCACCGAGTCGCCGTAGCGCAGGTTCGGGAACGTGTACGAGCTGGCGGCCGCGTTGTTCGGCATGAAGGTCGCCGACGGGTTGGCGTTCGTGCAGGAGAGCGAGGTTTGGTAGTTGGCGAGCGTGCCGACGCTTCCCGCTGCCATGACCTGCGACACCGCGAAGGGATAGCTCGCTGCCACCGTGGGCATGATCGCCGGCGTGAAGCCGCTGATGGCCGTGCCGCTGGTGCTGGCCGAGATCAGCGAGGTGCCCGAGGTGGTTGACAGCCCGAAGGTGAACTGGTCGGCGGAGTTGTAGCGCTTGTTGACGATCTGCGAAACGACGGAGATCGACGCGTAGCGCATGCCGATGATGATGCCCTGCAGCCCGCTGCCCACGAGCGCTGCGGTCACCGTCTTGGGGTTGCCGTCCGAACGGAAGACGTAGCTGCCGACGGTGCCGTCCGCCCCGTTCTCGCGCACCGTCTTGTTCATGTTGCTCCAGGTGAGCGTCGGGTACGTATTGCTCGTGCCGTTGCGGATCTGGGCGATCTGCTGCCAGGCGCTGCCGTCGGTGGTGAAGGTCAGCGTCTCGCCGCCGTTGGTGGATTCACCGTCGCCCACGACGATCGAATACGTGGAAGTGCCCGCGCCCGCCGGTGGGATGACGTTGATGTTGCTGAGCGTCACCGTCGGACTGGTCCCGTTCGTGGCCGTATAGAGGATGGGGCGGCCCGGGATGTTGTTGAAGGCGCTGTTGCCGAAGGCGGATCCCGTCCACGAGGGCACGGCCACCGACGTCAGGCCGCCGCTGCCCGTGGTTTTCACGGTCATGGTGACGGTGGTGCCGTCCGGCAGGTTGAAGGTGAACGGCTGGCCGGCGCTGCTGCTAGCGGTGGCGTTGTTGTAGGTGGAAAAATCCAGCCAGCAGTAGTCGCGGAAGTCGTTGGGAGCGGTGCCCTGCACGGCGGCCGCACCGCAGGTGGCGGCCAGGGCCGCGCCGGGCAGCAGCAACGCCGCCAGCGCGAACGCGGCGCAGGCGAGCAGGAGGCGGCGGGCCAGGACGGCGAGCGTGCTCATGGCTTGGCGCCTTCGCCGCCGCCCAGGAGGGACTCGTCGAACTTGAACCGCAGGCGCACGTACGCGCCCTTCGTGGTGGTCGCGTCGCCGGCGAGGTCCTTGGCCGAGAATCCGGTGAAGTTGTAGCCGGCGGACACCCAGAGATTCTCCCAGGCGAGGTAGCCGATTTCCAGGCCGAAGGCCGCTTGCCGCACCCCGTCCCCCCACATGCCGTAGGCCTGCAGGCCGACGTCCCACCGCTCCGTCATGTCCCAGGTCACGCGGCCGCCCAGCAATTGCGTGAAGGAGCGGCTGTCCAGGCCATTGGAGCGGTCGCGTGCGAGGCGTGCCGCATAGCGCGCGTTCACCAGCCAATGCCGCTGCGGCTGCACGCTCAGGTGCGTGGACAGGATCCAGGCGCTCTGGTCGATGCCCTGCACCACCATCGTGTCCTTCTCGCTCTTGTATTCCACGCGGGCGAGCGCGTTGACGTCGTCGCTTCCCGTCGGGCGGAAGGCCACGCCGGACTGCGCTGTCAGCACCGTGCGGGAACCGGTGGCGGTGCCATTGGCGGACTGGTCGCTGTACAGGAAGCGGTTCAGCACCGTGGTGTCGCGATCGAGCCTGTTGGCCACCGCTGGCCGTGACGTTCAGGCCCACCGGCAGGCGGAAGGTGCGGCGGAGGCCGACCGCGGCTTCCGCCGTGCGGCCGTCGATCGCGTCGCCCATGCGGTATTCGCTGAACAGCTGGGTGTCGCCCAGCACCGTGGTGTCCACGCCTGCCACGCTGGTGTGGCGCGACACGTCCGTGCTCAGCGTGTACGGGCCGTTCAGGCTGTTGATGAAGCTGTGGCGCACGTACAGGCGGGTGCCGGCGCCCACCGCATAGTTGCCGCCGACCGCGACCTCGCGGCCGCCGCTGCCGTCGATGGCATGCTCCACCAGCGTGTACACGTCGGCTTCCGGCACGCCGGGCACGGGAACCGTCAGCTTGGCGCGGGCGCTGGTGTAGCCCACCTGCTCGGTCGGCGCCGCAGGGTCGGCGGTGGGAACCACGACCGGCCCCGCCGTCCCCGGGGCCGCGGGGCTGGACAGCGCCGCCTGCACGTTGGCGCTGCTGTGGCGCACGCCGATCTCCAGCTTGGCGTTGCCGGGCAACGCGTGCTCCAGCTTCAGCTCCGCGCCGGTCTGCTCGGCGCCGGTCGTGGCGTTCGAGGTGCGCAGCGCCTCGGCGACGATGCGGTTCTTCGGGTCGATCACGTAGCCGGCCTTCGCGCCGTATTCCGATTGGCCGGCCGTCTGCGGACTGCCCGGGTTCTGGAAGCCCGCGTCCGTGCGCACGCCCCACACGTGCGCCTGCAGCGTGGGCCCCTCGTGGCGGGCGTCGACGCGCACGCCCTGGCCATCCCCCTGCAGGTCGGTGCGGGTGCGCGCCAGCTCGGCGGTGATCGCCGTGCTCTCGCCGATGCGGCTGGTGAGCGTCAGGCCCTGCAAGGTCAGCGTGTTGGCGGGGTCTTCGTCGCGCACGACCACGGCGCCGACGCGGGTGCCGGACAGGACTTCGACCGATGCTTCGGCGCCGGCCACGGTGTGCTTCGGGCCACCGGCGTCCACGTCGTAGCTCACGCGGATGAACACGGGGTTCAGGTCGGCATCCACGCTGGGCTGCGGCGCCTTCAGCAGGAGCATGCCGCTGTACGGCTCGATGGTGTAGTCGGTGAACGCCGCCAGGGGCGTGTCCGTGCGCACCACGGACGGCTGGTTGCGGTCCCGCACGATCACGTGCACCTGCTCGCTGTTGATCACGCCGTCGGCATTCAGGAGGAACGGGCCGGACGTTCCATTCGCGCGGAACTCCATCACCAGCTGGGTGGCGGAGGTGCGGCTGGCGAAGGCTTCGCCCTGCACCTTGCCCTCGCTCCACCGGCCCTTGGCGCCGTTGAGCGCGCGCGCGTACTGCGTCAGCTGCCGCGCGGGGTTGTCGCTCTGGGTCTGGAAGTCGCCGACCAGCACGTAGTTGCTGCCGTTCTGCAGCAGCACGTAGAGCTTGCCCGAGGACTGGCCGTCGAAGCCGCGCGCCGACGAATCGCCGTACACGGGATAGAACAGGTTCGGCTGGATGTCGCGGAACAGGCGCGTGTCGGACGCCTTGTCGGAGTCGTACGCCACCGTCAGCAGGCTGGAGCCGAGCACCTTGCCCTTGAGGAACAGTGCCGCGCGCGCCCCGGCTGCGCCCTTGCCGTCGTTGAAGCTGCGCGACACGGCGCCGATCTCGCGCTCGAACACGTCGCCGCTCTGCACCGGCTGCATGGCGGACGGGTTCAGGTTGCGCAGGTTGATCGTGCCTTCCACGATGCCGGCGGCGACCAGCGGCCGCAGGTTGGGGACGAACTCCACGCTCGCCGCGCCCTTGGCGGCGCCGGCCAGGACCACCAGGTCGGCCTTGCCGGGTTGCGCCGGCGGCAGCAGCATGAAGCGGCCGGCGCCGCCTTCGAGCTGGACCTGGATGCCGGGCTGGCGCGCGTCCGCGTCGGCGACTTGCCAGAGGCCCGCGCTGGCGGACAGCGTCAGCTGGGCGCGCGCGGTGACCGGCACGCCTTCCGCGTCGTGCAGCGAGATCGCCACCGGCACCGGCGTCGTCGGGTCGGCGACGGGCTGCTGCGGCACGTCGATCCGCACGGACGCCAGCTCTCCGGGCGCGACGACGGTGATCTGCGCGCGTCCACGCACGTTGCCGAAGCCGTCCGCCACCTTGACCTCCAGCACGTTGCGGCCGGGCCGCAGGTCGACCCCGATGTATTCCCAGGCCGTCACGCGCACCTGCTCGAGGCTGCTGCGCTTGCCGACCTGGGTGGCAGGCACCGGCTGGCCGTTCACCGTGAGGTCGAAGGTCGCGCCCAAGGGGCCCTTGACGCGCACGCTGGTCTGCGCCTTCGGGAGCACCTGGCCGTCGCGCAGCGAAACGAACCCCGTCTCCGCGTTCATCGCGGGCAGCAGGTCCTCCAGCGGCCGCGAGTTGTCCGGGTCCTGGGGCACTGCCGCAGCCGCCTGAATGGCGGGTTGCAGCAGCCTGGTCGCGGGACGGTAGATCGGCTGCGGCAGGCCTTGCAGGCGGGCGGCGGTGGAGCCGCCGGTGTCGCCCACCGCGCCGAGCGCGGGCATGCCCGGCAAGGCGGCCTCCACGGTGCCGGAGCCGGCGTTGCCGCGGGCAGCGCCGGGCAGGCCGAGCCCGCCGGTGGCTGGCAGCGTGCGGGTGTCGGTTGCGCCGGTGGTGGCGGTCGCAGACAGGAGCACGCCGGCGGCCTGGATGATCTCCGACGGATTCTGGAGCGCCTTGCGGCGGGCGGCGACCTGCTCGCCGAGCGCGGTGTCGCAGGGCCCGATCGCGAAATCCGCCTTGTGCAGTTCCCCGTTCTTCAGGTCGACGAAGCGGCTGCCGCCGTCGCGCGCGTTGCGGTTGTCCAGCACGCGCAGGGTGGCGCCCGCCGGCAGGGTGAGCGGGTCGACCTTGGCCACGTGCGTGCGCGCGCTCAGCCCGTACAGGCTGTACTTGCCTTCCTCGTCGGTGATGGCGTACGTGCCGTCCTCGAGGTAGATGCGCACGCCGGGGATGCCGGGCTCGCCCGCGTCCTGCAGGCCATTGCGGCTGCAATCGGCATACACCTTGCCGATCAGGTAGCCGTCGGTGGAAAACACGCCGCCGAGGACCAGCACGCGCGCCGTGGCGCGGTTGGAGGTGACGCCCTGCCCGGCGGCCTGCGCGGTGTTGATGCCGGTGCCACCCTGGCTGCCGGGCCCCACGCGCAGGCGGTAGGTCAGCACGACTTGCGCGCCGGCCGCTACGCGGCCGACGTCGAAGGCCAGCTGCGGGCCCGCGTCGCCGACGGGATCCGGGGCTGCCTGGCCGCCCAGGCGTGCCGTGCCGGCCACGTACGTGAACCCCGAGGGCAGCCCGTCGCGCACCATCACCTGGTGCAGCGGCACGGCCATGACGTTGCGCACGGTCACCGTGTAGTCGACGAAGTCGCCGACCTCGGCGGTGCTGCGGTTGGCGACCTTCTGCACCGTCAGGCCGCCGCTGCCGCCGGTGTCCAGGGGCACGTCGAAGCGCACGGCGCCCAGGGCCACCCTGAAGTTGCCGCCGTAGGAGCCGGGCGTGTCGATGATGCGACCGGTGGGCTGCAGCGCTGCGGGCAGCGTCGAGGGGAAGACGAAGCCGGCGGGAGGCGTCACGCGCAGGCGGTAGGTGCTGGGCCGCACCAGCGGGAAGGCGTAGACGCCGTCCGCCGCGGTCACGACGGTGGACGGAGCCCGGCTCACGCCATCGAGCGCCACGACCACCGCGGCCTGCCCCGGGCGCCCGCCGTTGCCGGCGCCGGTGACGTCGATCAGTTCC
>JAJNBO010000012.1 GCA_021156245.1 Ramlibacter sp.
CATCGCCCAGCTCCCCATGGCCGCGCAGTGGTGGAAGAGAATCTTCCTGGGCAACGCGATGGACGTGGAGCTCGACGGGACCGGCCGCGTGCTGGTCTCTCCGGAACTGCGCGCCTCGGCGGGCATCGCGAAGGACGTGATGCTGCTGGGGATGGGCAACCATTTCGAACTTTGGGACAAGGCGACTTACGAGGCCAAGGAGGCCGAGGCGATGCGCGGCGAGATGCCCGAAGCCTTCCAGGACTTCTCTTTCTAGGGCAGGCGGTGGACGGCACATGGCAACACACCACCGTCTTGTTGAACGAAGCAGTCGAAGCCCTCGTCACCAAGCCGGAAGGAATCTATGTCGATGCGACCTTCGGCCGCGGCGGGCACTCGCGCGCCATCCTGGCGCAGCTGGCGCCGCAGGGCCGGCTGATCGCCTTCGACAAGGACCCCGAGGCGGTGGCCGTGGCCAACGCGATCGCGGACACGCGCTTTTCGATCCGGCACGAGGGCTTCGCGGCCCTGCGCGAGCTTCAGGCGGGCAGCATCACCGGCGTCCTGATGGACCTGGGCATCAGCTCCCCGCAGATCGACAACCCCGCGCGGGGTTTTTCCTTTCGTTCCGACGGGCCGCTGGACATGCGCATGGATCCCACGCGCGGGCAGAGCGCGGCGGATTTCCTTGCCACCGCGCCGGTGGAGCAGATGGCGGAGGTAATCCGTGACTATGGCGAAGAACGGTTTGCTGTTCAGATTGCAAAGGCGGTTGCAGCTCGGCGACAGGAACGGGGCCCTCTTGCAAGCACCTCCGAGCTGGCCCAGCTCGTGGCTGGTGCGGTCAAAACCCGCGAGCCGGGCCAGGACCCTGCAACGCGCACATTTCAGGCTCTTCGGATTTTCGTCAATGCCGAGCTTGAAGAGCTGCAACAGGCGCTGAGCGCGAGCCTCGACGTGCTGCAACCCCAAGGCCGCCTCGTGGTGATCAGCTTCCACTCGCTGGAAGACCGGATCGTCAAGCAGTTCATCGCGAAGAACTCCCGCGAGGAGTTCGACCGGCGCGCGCCTTTCGCCGCGCCCAAGGCGATGAAGCTGAAGGCGCTGGAGCGCGTCAAGCCCACGGCCGACGAGGTGAAGGCGAATCCGCGTTCGCGCAGCGCGATCATGCGGGTGGCCGAGAGGACGCAAGCATGATCCTCCGCCTGAACCTGTTCCTGCTGGTGGTGGTGATCGCCAGTTCGCTGTACCTGGTGCGGGTGCAGTACGAGTCGCGGCGCCTGTACGCCGAGATCGAGCGCGCGCAGAACGAGTACCGCAAGCTCGAGGTGGAGCACGAGCGCCTGCAGGTGGAAAAGCGCGCGCAGGCCACGGCCGGCCGCGTGGAGCGCATCGCCCGCGACCAGTTGCAGATGCGCCCGGCCACCCCGGCGATCACGCAGTACGTCACGCTCAAGGGCACGCCATGAGCGGTCGCGTCGTCGCCTATTCGTCCAGCCCGCTGCTCGCCAGCCGCACGCCGGTGTGGCGCAGCAAATTCATCGTGGCCGGCATTGCGCTGGCCTTCGTCGGACTGGCGGGCCGCGCCGCCTGGGTGCAGGTGATCGGCAACGACTTCTACCGCAAGCAGGGCGAGGTGCGCTTCGCCCGCACGCTGGAGCTGGCGGCCAACCGCGGCCGCATCGTCGACCGCAACGGCCTGCTGCTTGCCACCAGCGTGCCGGTGCCAAGCATCTGGGCGAGCCCGGAGGACGTGGAGCGCGACAAGGTGAAGCTCGCGCAACTGGCCAGGCTCCTGCAGATGCCGTTGCCGGACCTGATGGCCAAGCTGGCGGAGGAAGAGAAGAACTTCGTGTGGCTCAAGCGCCAGGTGGACGAGGCCACCGCGCGCCAGATCGCGTCGCTCGACATCAAGGGCGTTTTCCAGCGCAAGGAATACCGCCGGCAGTATCCGGAGGGCGAGGCCGCCGCGCACCTGGTCGGCTTCACCAGTGGCGACGACCACGGGCAGGAGGGCGTCGAGCTCGCGTTCGACAAGGACCTGGCGGGCCGGCCCGGCTCGCGTCGCGTGATCAAGGACCGCATGGGCCGCATCGTCGAGGACGTCCGCGAGCAGGTGCCGCCCGTCGACGGCAAGGACCTGCAGCTGTCCATCGACAGCAAGGTGCAGTTCTTCGCGTACCAGAAGCTGCGCGAGGCGGTGCTGGAGAACAAGGCCAAGGCCGGCAGCGTGGTGGTTCTGGACGTGCACACCGGCGAGATCCTGGCCCTTGCCAACTACCCGAGCTACTCGCCCGGCAACCGGCAGAACCTCACCGGTGCGCAATTGCGCAACCGCGCGCTCACCGACACCTTCGAACCCGGCTCCACGATGAAGCCCTTCATCGCGGCGCTGGCACTGGAGAAGGGGCTCGTGAAGCCGACGACGCCGATCCAGACCGCGCCGGGCCGCATGACCATCGGCGGCTCCACCATCACGGACTCGCACCCGCACGGGGTGTTGACCGTGAACGAGGTGATCCAGAAATCCAGCAACGTCGGCACCGTCAAGATGGCGATGCAGATGCAGCCCCGCGACATGTGGGAGATGTACAGCCAGGTCGGCCTGGGCCAGCGGCCGCAGGTGCCGTTCCCCGGCGCCGTCAGCGGCAAGCTGCGCGCGCACAAGACCTGGAAACCCATCGAGCAGGCGACCATGAGCTACGGCTACGGGCTGTCCGCCAGCCTGTTCCAGCTGGCGCGGGCGTACAGCGTGTTCGCGCGCGATGGCGAGCTGGTGCCCGTGACCTTGCTGCGCACCGATACGCCGGCGGCGGGCGTGCGCGTGCTCCAGCCGGCCACGGCGCAGGCCGTGCGGCACATGCTGCACATGGCCACGCAGAACGGCGGCACCGCGCCGCGCGCGCAGACCATGGGCTACTCGGTCGGCGGCAAGACCGGCACCGCGCACAAGCAGGAAGGCAAGGGCTACGCGGCGAGCAAGTACCGGGGCTTCTTCGTCGGCGTGGCGCCGGTGGACCAGCCGCGCATCGTGGTCGCCGTCATGATCGACGAGCCGAGCGGCGGCCGCTACTTCGGAGGCGACGTCGCCGCGCCGGTGTTCAGCGCCACCGTGCAGCAGTCCCTGCGCATGCTCGGCGTGCAGCCGGACATGAGCGTCAAGCCCCAGATCGTCGTGCAGGCCGTGGAGGAGTCGTTCTGATGCTCGTCCTGCACAGTCCCCGCGAAGCCGCCGACTGGCTGCGCTCGCGCATCACCGGAGAACTGCATTGCGACAGCCGCAAGGTCACCGCCGGCGACGGCTTCATCGCATGGCCGGGCGCAGCCACCGACGGCCGCAAGTTCGTCCCGGCAGCCCTCCAGCAGGGCGCCACGGCCTGTCTCGTGGAACGGTCGGGCAGCGAGTCCTACGGCTTCGACAGTGACTGCGTCGCTGCCTACGAAGGCCTGAAGGCGGCCACGGGCCCGATCGGATCGCTGTTCTACGGTGAGCCGACGAATGAGCTCGACGTGCTCGCCGTCACCGGCACCAACGGCAAGACTTCCACCGCGTGGTGGCTGGCGCAGGCCCTGACCAACCTGGAGCCCATGGCCATCCCTTGCGGCATCGTCGGCACCCTCGGCATCGGCCGCCCGCCGCATGTCGAACACACCGGCCTGACCACGCCGGACCCGGTGCTCATGCAGCGCCACTTCCGCCGGTTCCTGGAGGAGGGCGACCGCGCCTGCGCGATCGAGGCGTCCTCGATCGGCGTGGTCGAGCGCCGCCTGGACGGCATCCGCATCCGTGTCGCGGGCTTCACCAATTTCACGCAGGACCACCTGGACTATCACGGCTCGATGGAAGCCTACTGGCAGGCCAAGGCGGAGCTGTTCCGCTGGCCCGGCCTGCAGGCCGCGGTGATCAACGTCGACGACGAAAAGGGCGACGAGCTCAACGCCATGCTGCATGGGAGCAGCGTCGACGTCTGGACGGTCTCCTGCATGCGCGAAGCCCGCCTGCAGGCGCGCGACATCGGCTACACCGACCAGGGCCTGCGCTTCGTCATCGCCGAGGGCCCCGGGCGGCACGTGCTGCAGACGCAGCTGATCGGCCAGTACAACGTGTCCAACCTGCTGGGCGTCGTCGGCATGATGCGCGCGATCGGGGTGCCGCTGGAGGCTGCCGTCGCTGCCTGCGCCGACCTGCTGCCGGTGCCGGGCCGGATGGAGCGCCTGAACGAAGCCGGCAAGCCCCTGGTGGCCGTCGACTATGCGCACACGCCGGACGCGCTGGAAAAAGGCTTGCAGGCCCTGCGCCCGCTCGCGCAGCAACGCAACGGCCAGCTGTGGTGCGTGTTCGGCTGCGGTGGCGATCGCGATCCCACGAAGCGCCCGCTGATGGCCGCCGTGGCGGAGAAGAACGCCGACCGCGTGGTCGTCACCAGCGACAACCCGCGCAGCGAGAAGCCGGAAGCCATCATCAGCCAGATCCTGCGGGGACTCTCGCACGCGGAGTGCGTCGAAGTGCAGGCCGACCGCGCCCGCGCCATCGCGGACACCGTGAGCCGTGCCGGCGCCGGCGACGTGATCCTGGTCGCCGGGAAGGGGCACGAGGACTACCAGGAGGTCGGCGGCGTGAAGCACCCGTTCTCGGACCAGGCGCATGCCCGCGAAGCCATCATGAAGTACGAGGCCCGCGCATGACGAAGGCCATGTTCACGCTGGAGAAAGCGGCCGACTGGATCGGCGGCAAGGTCGTCGGCGACGGCGCCGTCGAAGTGCAGCGCGTGCACACGGACACGCGCACGCTGCAAGCGGGCGACCTGTTCGTCGCCCTGAAGGGCGAACGCTTCGATGCGAACGACTTCATCGCCGACGCCCGCGCCAAGGGCGCGGTGGCCGCCATCGCGCAGCCGGGGCGGCTGCCCGCGGGGATGCCCGGCATCGAGGTCGCGGACAGCAAGCTCGCGCTCGGCACGCTCGCGCAAGCCTGGCGCAAGCAGTTCACGCTGCCCCTCATCGCGGTGACCGGCAGCAACGGCAAGACCACGGTGACGCAGATGATCGCATCGATCCTGCGCGCCTGGCATCCCGAGATGCACCTGGCCACGCAGGGCAACCTGAACAACGACATCGGCTTGCCGCTGACGCTGCTGCGCCTGCGCGGCGGCCATCGCATCGGGGTCATCGAACTGGGCATGAACCATCCGGGCGAGATCGGCTACCTGGCCGACATCGCCCAGCCGACGGTGGCGATGGTGAACAACGCGCAGCGCGAGCACCAGGAATTCATGGCGACGGTGGAAGCCGTCGCCCGGGAAAACGGCAGCGTGTTCCGCGCGCTGCCACGCAACGGGGTGGCGGTGTTCCCCGCCGGCGACGCGTTCACGATGCTGTGGACCGCGCTGGCGGACGCTCGCCCCTGCATGACTTTCGGCGACGACAACGCCGACACCGTTCTGGCCGGGTCTGAATGGCACCAGGGGCATTGGGAGGTACGGGCACGAACGCCCGCCGGCCCGATCGCGTTCCAACTCCATATCGCCGGCCGCCACAACGTGCGCAATGCGCTCGCCGCCACGACCTGCGCGCTGGCCGCGGGCGTGCCGTTGAAGGCCATCGTCCGCGGACTCGAGTCCTTCGAGCCGGTCAAGGGCCGCTCGCGCGCGCTGGCTGTGAAGCTGGGCGAACGCACCCTCACGCTGGTGGACGACACGTACAACGCGAACCCGGACTCGGCGCGCGCCGCGATCGACGTGCTGGCCGAACTCCCGGGCCCGCGCCTGCTGGTGCTGGGCGACATGGGCGAGGTGGGCGACCAGGGACCGGCCTTCCACGCCGAGGTGGGCGGCTATGCCCGCGAGCGCGGCATCGAACAGCTGTTCACGCTGGGCGAGCAGGCCGCGGCGATGCAGGGACGCCATTTCGCCGACGTCGACGCGCTGAACGCCGCGGTGCTGCAGGCCCTGCCAGGCGCGCAGAGCGTCCTGGTGAAGGGATCGCGATTCATGAAGATGGAGCGCGTGGTGGACGCCATCACGGCCCGTGGACAACACGACAAGGAGGCGCCGGATGCTCGTTAGCCTGGCCGCGTGGCTGCAAAGCCATGGTTCGGAGTTCGGCTTCCTGCGCGTGGTGCAGTACCTCACCTTCCGCGCGGTGATGGCCGCCATGACGGCGCTGCTCATCGGCATCGTCGCCGGCCCGTGGGTGATCCGCCGCCTGACCGCGCTGAAGATCGGCCAGCCCGTGCGCGAATACGCCATGCAGACGCACCTGGCCAAGAGCGGCACGCCCACCATGGGCGGCGTGCTGATCCTGATCTCGATCGCGGTGTCCACCATCCTCTGGTTCGACTGGACCAACCGCTTCGTCTGGATCGTGATGCTGGTCACGCTGGGCTTCGGCGCCATCGGCTGGGTGGACGACTGGCGCAAGGTGGTCAACAAGGACCCCGAAGGCATGCCCTCGCGCGAGAAGTACTTCTGGCAGTCGGTGATCGGCCTCATCGCGGCGCTGTACCTGGCGTTCAGCGTCTCGGAAACGACCAACGTGCGCGTGCTGGGCCTGTTCTACGACTGGGTGCGCTCCGGCTTCGACATGAACCTGCCGCCCAAGGCCAACCTGCTGGTGCCCTTCTTCAAGGAGATCAGCTATCCCCTGGGCGTGTTCGGCTTCGTGATCCTGACCTACCTGGTCATCGTCGGCTCCAGCAACGCGGTGAACCTCACCGACGGCCTGGACGGCCTCGCGATCATGCCGGTGGTGATGGTCGGCTCGGCGCTCGGGGTGTTCGCATACGTCACGGGCAGCTCCGTGTATTCGAAGTACCTGTTCCTGCCGCACATCCCCGGCTCCGGCGAGCTGCTCATCTTCTGCGCCGCCGTCGCCGGCGCCGGACTGGCTTTCCTCTGGTACAACGCGCACCCCGCGCAGGTGTTCATGGGCGACGTCGGCGCGCTGGCGCTCGGCGGGGCGCTGGGAACGATCGCCGTGATCGTGCGCCAGGAGATCGTGCTCGCGATCATGGGCGGCATCTTCGTCGTCGAGGCGCTCTCGGTGATGGTGCAGGTGATGTACTTCAAGTACACCAAGAAGCGCTATGGCACCGGCCAGCGGATCCTGCTGATGGCGCCGCTGCACCACCACTTCGAAAAGACCGGCTGGAAGGAAACGCAGGTCGTGGTCCGCTTCTGGATCATCACCATGCTGTTGTGCCTGATCGGCCTCTCCACCCTGAAGTTGCGGTAATGGAACTGCGCGACCAACCCGTCCTCGTCCTCGGCTGCGGCGCCTCCGGGCTTGCCATGGCGCGCTGGTGCGCGTCCGCCGGGGCGGTGGTGACGGTCGCCGACACGCGCGACGATCCGCCGCAACTCGCCACGCTGCGCGAGCAGGTCCCGAGTGCCCGCTTCGTGGCGGGCCCCTTCGCCGCGGAACTCGCGCAGGGCCAGCAGATGGTGCTGCGCAGCCCCGGACTGACGCCGCAACAGGTGGCGCCGGTGGAAGAGGCCGCGCGGGCGCAAGGCGTTCGCGTCAGCGGCGAGCTGGGCCTGTTCGTCGACGCGCTCGCGTCGATGAAGGAAGCCGACGGCTACCACCCGGCGGTGCTTGCGGTCACCGGCACCAACGGCAAGACCACGGTCACCGCGCTGACGGGCCAGCTGGTCGAGCGCAGCGGCAAGACGGTGGCGGTCGCCGGCAACATCGGCCCGACCCTGCTGGAGACGCTGGCGCAGAAGCGCGAGGCCGGCGCGCTGCCGCAGGTGTGGGTGCTGGAGCTCTCCAGCTTCCAGCTCGATGGCGTGACCGGCTTCGAGCCGACCGCGGCCACCGTTCTGAACATCAGCCAGGACCACCTGGACTGGCACGGCTCGATGGAAGCGTATGCGGCCGCCAAGGCGCGGATCTTCGGCGAGCGTTCCCTCATGGTGCTGAATCGGGAGGACCCGGCCGTGATGAAGATGCTGCCGGAGCCGGTACGGCTCAAGGGCGGCAAGTACGAGCAGCGGCCCCACGTCACCTTCGGCGGCGACCTGCCGCGGCGTCCGGGTGACTACGGGCTGGAAGTGGTGCACGGCATGGCCTGGCTGGTTCGCGCGCATGAAGCCGACGAAACCCAGAAGCTTCGCAAGGGCGAAGAGGAAGACATCACCCTGCAGCGCTTCATGCCCGCCGATGCCTTGCGCATCCGCGGCCGCCACAACGCCATCAACGCGCTGTCGGCGCTGGCGCTGGCGACAGCGGCGGGCTGCCAGCTGGCGCCAATGATCTACGGCCTGCGCGAATACCGCGGCGAGCCGCACCGCGTCGAATCCGTGGCGGTCGTCAACGACATCGAATACTTCGACGACAGCAAGGGCACCAACGTCGGCGCCACCGTCGCCGCGCTGCAGGGCCTGGGCGCCGAGCGCCGGCTGGTCGTGATCCTCGGCGGCGACGGCAAGGGCCAGGACTTCTCGCCGCTGGCCGACCCGGTGTCGCGCTTCGCGCGGGCCGCGGTGCTGATCGGCCGCGACGGACCGCAGATCCGATCGGTGCTCGAATCCACCGGCGTGCCGCTGGTGGATGCCGGCACGATGGAAGAGGCGGTGCGCGTCGCCACGCAGCGCGCCCATGCCGGCGACGCCGTGCTGATGTCGCCGGCCTGCGCCAGCTTCGACATGTTCCGCAACTACCCGCACCGCGCCGAGGTCTTCCGCGCGGCCGTGCAGTCGGTGGCGGATGAAGCCGGCGCCATGGTGCAGGGAGGTGAGGCTTGAGCTTCGCCAACGTCGTTGCGGGCCTGAGCCGCAGTCCGTGGATGCAGGCTCCAGGCCGGCATGACAAGGTGAGCCGCGTCCAGGCCTTCGACCCCGCGCTCCTGTGGGTGACGGTGGCGCTGCTCGCCTGGGGCATGGTGATGGTGTATTCGGCATCGATCGCGCTGCCGGACAACCCCAAGTTCAGCCGCTACGCCCACACCTTCTTCCTGACGCGCCACGCGCTGTTCCTCGCGCTTTCCTTTGCCGCGGGCCTGCTGGCCTTCCAGGTGAAAGTCGAGACCTGGGAGCGGCTCGCGCCGTGGCTGTTCGTCGCGTCGCTGCTGCTGCTGATCGTGGTGCTGATCCCGCACATCGGCAAGGGCGTCAACGGCGCGCGCCGCTGGATCGTGCTGGGCCCGATGTCGTTCCAACCCTCGGAGCTGGCCAAGTTCGCCGTCCTGCTCTATGCGGCGAACTATATGGTCCGCAAGATGGAAGTGAAGGAGCGCTTCTTTCGCGCCGTGCTGCCGATGGCCGGAGCGATCGCGGTTGTCGGCGTGCTGCTGCTGGCCGAACCCGACATGGGCGCCTTCATGGTCATCGCGGTCATCGCGATGGGCATCCTGTTCCTGGGCGGCGTGAACGCGCGCATGTTCTTCCTGATCGCCGCGGTGATCACGGTCGCCTTCATGCTGATGATCGCGCTGTCGGACTGGCGGCGCGAACGCATCTTCGCGTACCTGGACCCGTGGAGCGAGAAGCACGCGCTGGGCAAGGGCTACCAGCTCTCGCATTCGCTCATCGCGATCGGCCGTGGCGAGATCTTCGGGGTCGGCCTGGGCGGCAGCGTCGAGAAGCTGCACTGGCTGCCGGAGGCGCATACCGACTTCCTGCTGGCCGTCATCGGCGAGGAGTTCGGCCTCATCGGCGTGCTCACCGTCATCGGCCTGTTCCTGTGGATGACGCGCCGCATCATGCACATCGGCCGCCAGGCCATCGCGCTGGACCGCGTGTTCGCGGGACTCGTCGCGCAGGGCGTCGGCATCTGGATCGGCTTCCAGGCCTTCATCAACATGGGCGTCAACCTGGGCGCGCTGCCCACCAAGGGGCTGACGCTGCCGCTGATGTCGTACGGAGGCTCCGCGGTCCTGATGAACGTGGTGGCCATCGCGGTGGTGCTGCGCATCGACTACGAGAACCGCACGCTGATGCGTGGAGGCCGCGCATGAAGACGGCACTGGTCATGGCTGGCGGCACGGGCGGCCACATCTTCCCGGGGCTCGCCGTCGCGGAAGCGCTGCGCGCGCGCGGCTGGACGGTCCATTGGCTCGGCGCGCCGGGCAGCATGGAAAGCCAGATCGTTCCCAAGCGCGGCATCCCGCTGGAGACCATCGACTTCGGCGGCGTCCGCGGCAAGGGCGTCAAGACGCTGGTGCTGCTGCCGCTGAAGCTGCTGCGCGCCTTCTGGCAGAGCATCCGCGTCGTGCGGCGTGTCAAGCCGCAGGTGGTGGTGGGCCTCGGCGGCTACATCACCTTCCCCGGCGGGATGATGAGCGTGCTGCTCGGCAAGCCGCTGGTGCTGCACGAGCAGAATTCGGTGGCCGGCATGGCCAACAAGGTGCTGGCCGGCGTCGCGGACCGCGTGTACAGCGCGTTCCCCGACGTCATGAAGAAGGGCCAGTGGATCGGCAACCCGCTGCGCTCGGAGTTCCTGCGCCAGCCGCCGCCGGAGCAGCGCTTCGCCGGACGCACCGGGCCGCTCAAGGTGCTGGTGGTGGGCGGAAGCCTCGGCGCCCGGGCGCTCAACGAGATCGTGCCGCAGGCATTGGCGCGCATCCCGGCGGCTCAGCGCCCGCACGTGCTGCACCAGAGCGGCGCCAAGCAGATCGACGAGTTGCGCGCCAACTACCAGAAGGCCGGCGTGCAGGCCGAACTCACGCCCTTCATCGACGACACCGCGTCAGCCTTCGCCGAGGCGGACCTGGTGATCTGTCGCGCCGGCGCGAGCACCGTCACGGAACTGGCGGCCGTCGGCGCGCCGGCGCTGTTCGTGCCGTTCCCCTCGGCGGTGGACGACCACCAGACCACCAACGCGAAATTCTTGGTGGACGCCGGCGGCGGCTGGCTGGTGCAGCAGAAAGAGCTGACCCCGGACACGCTGGCGCCGATGCTGATCACGATCCGCCGCGAAGAACTCCTGCGGCGCGCCATCGCGGCGCGCAAGCTGCAAAAGACACAGGCGACCGAGCAGATGGTCGCCGCCTGCGAGGAACTCGCACGATGAAACACGCCATCAAACACATTCACTTCGTGGGCATCGGGGGTGCGGGCATGTCCGGCATCGCCGAGGTGCTGCGCAACCTGGGCTACCTGATCTCGGGTTCGGACATCGCCGACAGCGCCACGCTGCGGCGCCTCTCGGACCTGGGCATCCAGACCTTCGTCGGCCATGCGGCCGCCAACGTGATTGGCGCCGACGCCGTGGTCACGTCGACGGCGGTGCAGCAGGACAACCCCGAGGTGGTCGCTGCCCGCAAGCGCAAGATCCCGATCGTGCCGCGCGCCATGATGCTGGCGGAGCTGATGCGCCTGAAGCAGGGCATCGCCATCGCGGGCACGCACGGCAAGACGACGACCACCAGCCTGGTGGCGAGCGTGCTGGCCGAGGGCGGACTGGACCCGACCTTCGTGATCGGCGGCAAGTTGAACAGCGCCGGGGCCAACGCCAAGCTGGGCTCCGGCGACTACATCGTGGTGGAAGCGGACGAGTCCGACGCGTCCTTCCTGAACCTGTTCCCGGTGATGGCAGTGGTCACGAACATCGACGCCGACCACATGGAGACCTACGGCCACGACTTCAACCGGCTGAAGAAGGCCTTCGTCGACTTCCTGCACCGCATGCCCTTCTACGGCACCGCGGTGCTGTGCGTCGACGACGCCTCCGTGCGCTCGATCATCCCCGAGGTGCAGTGCCCCGTCACCACCTACGGCTTCGACGAGGAGGCCCAGGTGCGCGCGGTGGACGTCAAGGCCGTGGGCGGCCAGATGCACTTCACCGTGCGGCGCCGCAACGGCGTGACGCTGCCGGACATGCACGTCAAGCTGAACGCGGTGGGTCGGCACAACGTGCTCAACGCGCTGTCGGCCATCGCGATCGCTGTGGAACTGAACATCCCCGACGATGCGGTCGTCAAGGCGCTGGGTGAATTCCGCGGTGTCGGCCGCCGCTTCCAGAGCTATGGCGACGTGGCGGTGCCGGCGGCGCAGGGCGGCGGCACCTTCACCCTCATCGAGGATTACGGCCACCACCCGGTGGAGATGCGCGCCACGCTCGCGGCCGCGCGCGGCGCCTTCCCGGACAAGCGCATCGTGCTGGCCTTCCAGCCGCACCGCTACACGCGCACGCGGGACTGCTTCGAGGACTTCGTGCAGGTGCTGGGCAATGCCGACGTCGTGCTGCTGTCCGAGGTGTATTCGGCCGGCGAGGAGCCGATCGTGGCGGCGGACGGCCGCTCGCTGGCGCGCGCGGTGCGCGTGGCCGGCAAGGTGGAGCCGCAGTTCGTCGGCGACATCGGCGACATGCCGCAGGCCGTTCTCGACACGGTGCGCGACGGCGACGTCGTCATGTGCATGGGCGCGGGTTCGATCGGCACCGTGCCCGCGAAACTGGTGGAAATGGGAGGCAAGGCATGAGCCAGGCCATCGATCCCAAGAGCTTCGGCAAGGTCGCGGTGCTCATGGGCGGCAAGTCCGCCGAGCGCGAGGTCTCGCTGATGTCCGGCGCCGGCGTGCTGAAGGCCCTGCAGTCCAAGGGCGTCGACGCGCACGCGTTCGACCCGGCCGAGCGCGACCTGGTGGAACTCAAGCGCAAGAACTTCAAGCGTTGCTTCATCGCGCTGCACGGCCGGTTCGGCGAAGACGGCACGGTGCAGGGTGCTCTGGAATTGCTCGGGATCCCTTACACGGGTTCCGGCGTGATGGCGTCCGCGATCTCCATCGACAAGGTCATGACCAAGCGCGTGTGGATGTCCGAAGGGATCCCCACTCCGCGCTACCAGTTGCTCAAGCGCGGCGCCTACGAGCGCGACCAGGTCATCAAGGTCCCCGATGACCTGGGCCTGCCGCTGATCGTGAAGCCGGCGCGCGAAGGGTCCTCCATCGGCGTCGCCAAGGTGCAGGGCTATTCGGAAATGCAGGCGGCGGTGGATGCCGCCGCCGCGCTGGACACCGACGTCCTCTGCGAGCAGTTCGTCGCCGGCGACGAAGTCACCTGCCCGGTACTCGGCACGGGTGACGCCGCGCGCGCGCTGCCGGTGATCCGCATCGTCGCGCCCGAGGGCAACTACGACTACCAGAACAAGTACTTCACCGACGACACCAAGTACCTCGTGCCCTGCGGCCTGCCCGAAGGCGAAGAAGCGGCGATCCAGGAGCTCGTGGTCAAGGCCTACCGCGTGCTCGGTTGCCGCGGCTGGGGTCGCGTCGACGTGATGATCGACGCCGCCACGCGCAAGCCGTACCTGCTGGAGATCAACACCTCTCCCGGCATGACCGGGCACTCGCTGGTGCCGATGTCCGCACGCGCGGACGGCATCAGCTACGAAGACCTCTGCCTCCAGCTGCTCGCCGACGCGGCGCTGGACCAGGTGCAAGGAGCGGCCCAGGCATGAAGAAGCAGGCGCTGCAACTGCCGGTGGACGTCAGGCTGATGAACATCACCGCCACGGTGCTGTTCGTCGCCTGCGGCCTCCTGCTCGTCGCGGCGCTTGGCTGGTGGGCGGTGCGCCACCCGATCTTCGCCATCGGCGGCATCGTGGTGCAGGGCGACGTGGCGCACAACAGCGCGGCGACCCTGCGCGCGAACGTCGCGCCGCAGCTGGCCGGCAACTTCTTCACCGTGGACCTGGCGAAGGCGCGCGAAGCGTTCGAGTCCGTGCCCTGGGTGCGGCGCGCGGTGGTGAACCGGCAGTTCCCGAACAAGTTGCGCGTGGTGCTGCAGGAGCACCAGCCCGAGGCGTTCTGGGGCGCGGATGCCGACTCCCGGCTGGTCAACACGCACGGCGAGGTGTTCGAGGCGAACCCGGGTGACGTGGAGCAGGACGACATGCCGCGGCTGGCGGGCCCCGAAGGGACGTCGGCGCAGGTGCTGGCGATGTACCGCGGCCTGAAACCGATGCTGGAGAAGCTGGACCTGGGCGTGGAACAGGTGGTGCTGACGGGACGCGGCGGCTGGTCGCTGGGCCTGGACAGCGGGGCGGTGGTGGAGCTGGGACGCGGCACGACCGAGGAAGTGCTGGCGCGCAGCCAGCGCTTCGCGCAGACGCTGACCCAGGTGACGGCGAAGTACGGGCGCAAGCCGGAGGCGCTGGTGACGGCGGACCTGCGGCACGCGGATGGATATGCGGTGCGGTTGAGGGGCGTCGCCACCACGGACGTGGCGGCGCAGAGGAACTGAGGAAACAACGAGTGGCCAAGGACTACAAGGATCTCGTCGTCGGGCTCGACATCGGTACCGCCAAGGTGATGGCGGTGGTGGCCGAGGTCATGCCGGGCGGCGAACTCAAGCTCGCGGGGCTGGGCATCGCCCCGTCCAGCGGGCTGAAGCGGGGCGTCGTGGTCAACATCGACGCGACGGTGCAGAGCATCCAGCAGGCGCTGAAGGAAGCGGAGCTGATGGCGGACTGCAAGATCACCCGCGTGTACACCGGGATCACCGGCGCGCACATCCGTGGCATCAACTCCAGCGGCATGGTGGCGGTGAAGGACCGCGAGGTGACGCCGGCCGACGTGGCCCGCGTGGTCGAGACCGCGCGCGCGATCAACATCTCCACCGACCAGCGCCTGCTGCTGGTGGAGCCGCAGGAATTCGTGATCGACGGCCAGGACGTGAAGGAGCCGATCGGCATGAGCGGCATC
>JAJNBO010000322.1 GCA_021156245.1 Ramlibacter sp.
CCGACGCCGCCGCAGCGCGCCTGGACCAAGCGAATCGCCAGCTCGAGCTCGCGCGCAATCGCGAGGCCTACGCCACGCTGGTCGCTCCCTACGCAGGCGTCGTCACGACGCTGCGCTTCGAGCGCGGCCAGGTGGTAGCGGAAGGCCAGCCCGTGCTGTCGCTGGCCCGTGACGGCGAACGCGAGATCGTCGCCGAGCTGCCCGAGGATTGGGTCGGCCGGGCGCGAAGCCTGGTCGCCACGGCGGCCCCCTGGAACGATCCGAAATCGCAGGTCCGTCTCGTGTTGCGTGAGCTCTCGCCGCAGGCCAGCGTGCAAGGCCGGACCTACCGCGCGCGCTATTCGGCTGCGCCCGAATCGCGCGAACCCGTGGCTGCGCTGCCGCTGGGCAGCACGATGCAGTTGACGCTGTCGGCACCGCAGGCGGGCCCCGCGACCGCGGTGCTGCCCGTGAGTGCCTTGGTCAAGGGCAGCGGCCCCGCCGGCGTGTGGACTGTGAACGCCAAGGGTTCGGGCCTCGTGTTCACACCGGTCCAGGTGGTGGCCATCGACGACGCCACGGTTCAGGTCACGGGCCTGACCACGGGCAGCAAGGTCGTCAGCGTGGGCGCTCAGAAGCTCGATGCGGGCACTGCCGTGCGCGCCATCGAGCGCACCCCCGACTCCGCCACGGCCACTGTTGCCAAGAGCAGTTCATGAAGCGCTTCAATCTTTCGGAATGGGCCGTCACGCATCGGCCCATGGTGCTGTTCCTGATCATCGCGACGCTCATCGTCGGCAGCCTGTCGTTCAGCCGCCTCGGGCGTCTGGAGGATCCCAACTTCGACGTGCCGCAGATGACGGCCATCGTCGTGTGGCCCGGCGCCACCGCGCAGGACGTGCAGGACCAAGTGCTCAACCGCGTCGAGCGCCGCCTGCAGGAGCTCGATCGCTTCGAGTACGTGCGCAGCTTCTCGCGCCAGGGCTACGGCGGCATCACGCTGTGGATGAAGGGCGGCAGCAGCAAGGAGGAGCTGGAGAACGCCTGGTACCAGGCGCGCAAGAAGATCGGCGACATGCGCCAGGAGTTTCCCGAGGGCGTGCGCGGGCCGTTCTTCAACGACGAGTACAACGACCGTTACAGCGTGCTGTATGCGTTGAGCGCACCCGATCTGTCGATGGCCGAACTGCTGACGCTCGCCGAGGACGTGAAGCGCCGCCTCCAGAGCGTGCCCGGTGCCGCCAAGGTGGACGTGCTGGGCAAGCAGGCCGAGCGTGTGTATGTGGAGTTGTCGACCCGGCGCCTGGCATCGCTCGGCATCGCGCCGACGGCGGTGTTCGACGCGCTGGCGCGCCAGAACCTGGTGACGCCCGCCGGTTCGGCCGACGCCACGCACGACCGTGTGCAGGTGCGCGTGGACGGCGGGCTGAAGAGCGCGGCGGACGTTGCCAACGTGACGCTGGAAGTCGGTGGTCAGTTGCTGCGACTGGCCGACATCGCCACCGTGCGCACCGGCTATGAGGACCCGCCCAGCTTCAGCATCCGTCACAACGGCGTGCCGGTCCTGGCCATCGGCGTGACCATGCAGCAAAACGGCAATGTGCTGGACTTCGGCAAGGCGCTGGAGCAGCGGCTGGCCCAGATCCGGCAGGAGATCCCGGCCGGGATCGAGATCCAGCAATACGCCGACCAGCCGCGCGTGGTGGCCGAGTCGGTCTGGGAGTTCGAGCGCTCGTTCCTGGAAGCGCTGGCGATCGTGCTGGCCGTGTCCTTCGTGTTCCTCGGCTGGCGCACCGGCATCGTGGTGGCTGCGTCGGTGCCGCTGGTGCTCGCGCTGGTCGCGGCGGTCATGCATGCCGCCGGCTGGAACCTCGACCGCATCTCGCTGGGCGCGCTCATCATCGCGCTGGGCCTTCTGGTGGACGACGCCATCATCGCGGTGGAGATGATGGTGGTGAAGCTCGAGGAAGGCTGGGACCGCCTGCGCGCGGCCACCTACGCCTACACCTCCACGGCGTTCCCGATGCTGACCGGCACGCTGGTCACGGCCGCCGGCTTCATGCCGGTGGGCTTCGCCAAGTCGATCGCCGGCCAGTACGCGGGCGGCATCTTCTGGGTCGTCGGAACGGCTTTGATCCTGTCGTGGCTGGTGGCCGTCATCTTCACGCCGTACCTGGGCGTGCTTCTGTTGCCGAAGAACCTGGCGACCCAACACGAACACGGCAAACACCACGACCCCTATGACCGGCCCGTCTACCGCCGGCTGCGCGGCATCGTCGACTGGGCGGTGCATCGCCGGGCCTGGGTGCTCGCCATCACGGTGCTGGTCTTCGCCATCTCCGGTGCCGGCATGCTGGCGGTGCAGCAGCAGTTCTTCCCCACCGCCTCGCGGCCTGAGCTGCTGGTGGACCTGCGCCTGCGCGAAGGGGCGTCGTTCGCCGCCACGTCCGCCCAGGTGAAGCTGCTCGAGGCGCGGCTCGCGAAGGACCCGGACATCGAGTTCTTCACCGCGTACACCGGTGCCGGTACGCCGCGCTTCTATCTGTCGATCCAGCCGGAATTGCCGAATCCGGGGTTCGCCCAGTTCGTGATCAAGACCGCGGGGATCGAGCAGCGCGAGCGCGTCCGCGCCCGGCTCATGGAGCTGTTCGCCAGGGACGAGGCGTTCCCGGATGTCAACGCGCGCGTCACGCGTCTGGAGTTCGGCCCGCCGGTGGGCTTCCCGGTCCAGTTCCGCGTCATCGGTCCCGACAAGGCCCAGGTCCGCGAGATCGCCTATCAGGTGCGCGACACGGTGCGCCGCAGCGCCCTCGTGCGCGACACCCAGCTGGACTGGAACGAACAGGTCCGCTCGGTGCAGGTCCGGGTCGATCAGGACAAGGCGCGGCTGCTGGGTCTGTCCAGCGCGGACATCCAGGGCCTGGTGCAGGCGACGCTCGAGGGCGCGCCGGTCACGCAGATCCGCCGCGGCGAGGAGCTTGTCGACGTCGTCGTGCGCGCCACGCCCGAGGAGCGCAAGAGCATCGGCCAGCTCGGCGACCTGCAGGTCTTCACGCGCAGCGGGGTGACCGTGCCGTTGTCTCAACTGGCGCGCATCGAGCCGACTTTCGAGGAGCCGGTGCTGTGGCGGCGCAACCGCGACATGGCGCTGACCGTGCGCAGCGACGTGGTCGATGGCGTGCAGGGCCCTTACGCCACGGCGCAGATCCGGCCGTCTCTGCAGCCCATCATCAACAGCCTGCCTGCTGGCTACCGCATCGAGGAAGGCGGCGCGATCGAGGAGAGCGACAAGGCCAACGCAGCACTGTTCGCGGTGTTCCCGATCATGTTCGCCGTGATGCTGACGCTGCTGATGATCCAGCTGCAGAGCTTCTCGCGGCTCGCCATGGTGTTCCTGACCGGACCGCTGGCGTTGATCGGCGTGGTGCCGGCGCTGTTGATCTTCCGGGCCCCGTTCGGCTTCGTCGCGCTGCTGGGCGTGATCGCGCTCGGCGGCATGATCATGCGCAACTCGATCATCCTCGTCGACCAGATCGACCAGGACATCGCACGCGGCGTGGCGCCGTGGACGGCCATCGTCGACGCCACCGTGCGGCGTTCGCGTCCGGTCGTGCTGACGGCGGCCGCCGCGGTGCTGGCGATGATCCCGCTGACGCGCAGCGTCTTCTGGGGGCCGATGGCGATCTCGATCATGGGCGGCTTGGTGGTCGCGACGGCGCTCACGCTGGTGTTCGTGCCGGCGCTGTATGCCACGTGGTTCCGCGTGCGGCGCGACAGCCCGGCCCAGGCCGCGGACGTCGCAGCGGTCGCTGCGCCTGCCTGAGCACGACCGGGCGGATATTGCGCGCCAGGCCCAGCCTACCCCCCTCCATCCACAACACGGAGCCCATCACCATGGATGACGTCATCATCATCGGCGGCAGCTTTGCCGGCCTCGCCGCCGCCCTGCAGCTCGGCCGTGCCCGCCGCAAGGTCACCGTTCTCGATACCGGCCTGC
>JAJNBO010000323.1 GCA_021156245.1 Ramlibacter sp.
CTTGATGAACTTCATCAACCTGGCCCACGGCGCCTTCGCCATGGCCGGCGGCTACATCACGGTGCTGCTGATGCAGCGCCTGGACGTGCCCTTCCTCGTCTGCCTGCCGATCGCCTTCGCCGGCTCCGCGCTGCTCGGCGCGGTGCTGGAACGCACGCTGTACCGGCCGCTGTACCACAAGCCCCACCTGGACCAGGTGCTGTTCTCCATCGGCCTCGTCTTCATGGCGGTGGCGGCGGTGGACTACTACGTGGGCTCGACGCAGCAGATCATGCAGCTGCCTGACTGGCTGCGGGGCCGCACCGAGATCGGGTCGCTGGGAATGGGCCACTACCGGCTGTTCATCATCGCGGTCTGCGCGGCACTCACCGTCGGCCTGCAGTACATCCTGGCGAAGACGCGCTTCGGCAGTCGCCTGCGCGCCGCCGTCGATGACCAGCGGGTCGCGGCGGGCCTGGGCATCAACGTGAACATGGTGTTCCTCTCCACCTTCGCCTTCGGCTCCGGCCTGGCCGGCCTGGGTGGAGCGCTGGGCGCCGAGGTGCTGGGGCTCGATCCCACCTTCCCGCTCAAGTTCATGATCTATTTCCTGATCGTCGTGGCCGTGGGCGGCACGTCGTCGATCACCGGCCCGCTGCTGGCCGCGCTGCTGCTCGGCATCGCCGACGTCGCCGGCAAGTACTACATCCCCAAGATGGGCGCCTTCATCGTCTACGCGCTGATGATCGTCATCCTCTTGTGGCGCCCGAACGGCCTGTTCGTGCGGCAGGGGGGGAAAGCATGATCGACGCGCAGAAGAACCTGCTGCGATCCAGCCGCATGAAGCCGTGGGAGCCGGTGGTGTGGCTGGCGGCGTTCGCCATGCCGATGGTGTTTCCGCAGTACGCGGCGCTGATCAACGAGATCGCCATCCTGGCGCTGTTCGCCGTGTCGCTGGACCTGGTGCTCGGCTACGCCGGCATCGTCTCCCTGGGCCACGCCGCGTTCTTCGGCCTGGGCGCGTACACCGCGGCGCTGTTCTGCAAGCATGTCATGCCCGACCCGCACCTGGGCCTGCTGGTGGCCATGGCCACCTCCGCGGTGCTGGGCCTGTTCGCCAGCTTCACGGTCCTGCGCGGGTCCGACCTGACGCGGCTGATGGTGACGCTGGGAGTGGCGCTGCTGCTGCTGGAACTCGCCAACAAGCTGGACTGGCTCACCGGCGGCACCGACGGCATCCAGGGCCTGATGTTCTCGCCGGTGCTCGGCAGGTTCGAGTTCGACCTGGCGGGCCATACCGCCTCGTACTATTCGCTGGTCGTGCTGCTGGTGCTGTTCCTGCTGGCGCGCCGGCTGGTGAACTCGCCGTTCGGCGGCACGCTCAAGACCATCCGCGACAACCGCCTGCGGGCCATGGCCATCGGCGTGCCGGTGCACGCGCGGCTGGTGGCCGTCTACACCGTGGCTGCCGCCATGGCGGGTGCGGCCGGTGCGTTGTTCACGCAGACCTCCGGTTTCGCCTCCATGGACGTTCTGGAATTCCATCGCTCCGCGGACGTGATGCTGATGCTGGTGATCGGCGGCACGGGCTGGCTGTACGGCGGCGTGTTCGGCGCCACGGTGTTCCGGCTGATGCAGGACTTCCTCTCCCAGATCACGCCCCAGTACTGGACCTTCTGGCTCGGCCTGTTCCTGGTGGTGCTGGTGCTCGTGGGCCGCGACCGCCTGCTCAAGCCCTGGACGTGGTGGAGGAAGAAGGGATGAACGACATCGTTCTCTCCTGCAAGGAACTGGTGAAGAAGTTCGGCGGCATCACCGCCACGAACGACGTGACCCTGGACCTGCGCCGTGGCGCGCGCCATGCGTTGATCGGCCCCAACGGCGCCGGCAAGACGACGCTGATCAACCTGCTCACCGGCGTGCTGCCGCCCACCGCGGGCAGCATCACGCTGGAAGGCCAGGACATCTCCCGGATGGCGCCGCACGAGCGGGTGCGCCGCGGGATGGTGCGCACCTTCCAGATCAACCAGCTGTTCGCGTCCATGACGCCGCTGGAGACGCTGGCCCTGGTCGTGTCGCAGCACCGCGGGCTGGGCGCCCGCTGGTGGAAGTCGCTGGGCTCCGATGCCGCCGTGGCGCAGCGCGCGCAGCAACTGCTGGAGCAGTTCCACCTGGCCGAAGTGGCGACGCAGAAGACGGAGCACCTGGCCTACGGCAAGCGCCGGCTGCTGGAAATCGCCATCGCGCTGGCCTGCGAGCCGCGCGTGCTGCTGCTGGACGAGCCTGTCGCGGGCGTGCCGGCAGGCGAGCGCGAGGAATTGCTGCAGACAGTGGGCGCACTGCCCGCGGACGTGTCCGTGCTGCTGATCGAACACGACATGGACCTGGTCTTCAGCTTCGCCAACCGCATGACGGTGCTGGTGAACGGGACGGTGCTCACCGAGGGCACGCCGGAGGAGATCGCCGGCAACCCCGAGGTGAAAGCCGTGTACCTGGGCCACGGCGAGGAGGTGGCGCATGGCTGAACTCCTGAAGGTCGAGAAGTTGAGCGCAGGCTACGGCGAGGCCGTGGTCCTCAACGACGTGTCGCTCACGCTGGGTGAAGGCCAGACCCTGGCCTTGCTCGGGCGCAACGGCACCGGCAAGACGACGCTGATCAACACGCTGGCCGGCGCGACCCGCCAGCACGCGGGCTCCATCACGCTGGGTGGCGTCGCGCTGCACAAGCTCGCGTCGCACCAGCGCGCGGGTGCCGGCATCGGCTGGGTGCCGCAGGAGCGCAACATCTTCAAGTCGCTCACGGTGCACGAGAACCTCACCGCGGTGGCGCGGCCCGGCCGCTGGACGCCGGAACGCGTCTACGAGCTGTTCCCGCGGCTCGCCGAGCGCAAGACCAACCTGGGCACGCAGTTGTCCGGCGGCGAGCAGCAGATGCTGGCGGTGGGGCGCGGGCTGGTGGTGAACCCCAAGCTGCTGTTGCTGGACGAACCGCTGGAAGGCCTGGCGCCCATCATCGTCACCGAGCTGCTGCGGGCCATCGCGCGCATCACGCGCGACGAGGGCCTGTCGGCCATCATCGTGGAGCAGCATCCGCAGGCCATCCTCGCGATCTCCGACACCGCGGTGGTGCTGGACCACGGCACGGTGGTGCACACCGACACGGCCGCGGCCTTGCGCGGCGCGCCCGAGCTGCTGGACCGGCTGCTGGGTGTGGCACGATGACGCGATGGACAAGCAACGCAGGAACAGCCTGGCGCTGATCGGCGCCGCGCTGGCGAGCCCGTGGGCCGCCGCGCAGGGCGGCTGGCCCGACCGATCGATCCGCATCGTGGTGCCCTTCGGCGCCGGCGGCGTGGCGGACCTCACCGCCCGCGCCGTCGGCCAGAAGCTGGGCGAGCAGCTCAAGCAAGCCGTCGTCATCGACAACCGCCCCGGCGCGGGGGGCGTGACCGCCGGCTCCCTGGTCGCGCAAGCGGAGCCGGACGGCTACACGCTGCTTCTCATGAGCAATGGAACGGCGGTGAGCGAGGGCCTGTTCAAGAAGCTGCCTTTCCATGCGCAGAAGGACTTCGCGCCGATCTCGCTCCTGGGCACCTTCGACATCGCGCTGGTGGTGGCGGAGAACTCCCCGTTCCGTACCCTCGCGGACCTGCTGGCGCACGCCAGGGCGAACCCGGGCAAGTTGAATCTCGCGACCGTCGCGGTGGGCAGCACGCAGAACCTTGCCGCGGAACTGTTCAAGACCACGGCCGGTGTCAACGCGCAGGTGATTCCCTTCAACGGCACGCCTGCCGTGGTCACGGCGCTGCGCGGCGGCGAGGTCGATGCGGCCATCGAGATCCTGGCGCCCATCAAGTCGCAGATCACCGGCAAGGCGTTGCGCGCGCTCGCGACTTTCGGCGAGAAGCGCGCCAACGGCATCGGCGACGTGCCCACCGCCGCGGAGATCGGGGGCGCGCTGGCGAAGTTCCACGTGGCCTCCTGG
>JAJNBO010000324.1 GCA_021156245.1 Ramlibacter sp.
CCTTCAGTTCGTGCACGGGCTCGGGAAACTCCGGCACGGTCATGCGGCAGGCAAGGGACCGTTCCGCGGTGCGCAGCGTTCCGGTGTAGACCCCCGCGGCTGCGTTTTCCAGGTAGAAGTCGCCGGCCGAACCCGTCTCGATCATCACCGAGCCAGCGGCTCCAGCCATCGTCCACGAACGGGCCACGATGGGCGTGCGTCCGCCGGCATCCGCCTGCCAAGCCGTCCCCGCCACCGCGTTCACCTTGCGCACGCCGAAGTCCACGATGGTGCCGCTGCGGTAGCTGGGAGCGATGGTGCGCCGCTTCTCCGTCATCGTGTACTGCATCCCGAGCTCCTTGTCGTTGATGGTGATGTCCTGCCGCCCGAAGGACGTCACCTGCGGCAGGAACAGGCGGCCCTGCGCGTCGGTGCGGCCCTGCGGCTGGTTGTTCAGGAGGATTTCCACGTCCGGCTGCGGCACGCCCAGCTTGACCAGGGCAAAGCCGTCGGAGACCTGGCGCGTCATGCCCCAGTATCCGTCCAGGGCGACCACGGCGCCGGAGACCTGGCCGTGCAGGTACGGCTCGCCCCGCCCGCCGATGGCGGACTGCGTGTACAGGCTGACGCTGGCGGGTCGCAGGTTCCAGTCTGCCGCAGCATAGGCCGAGCGCTCCGATGGTCCGCCCTCCAGTGCGCTCGTGGTGGCGCCCAGCCTCCAGCCGAAGCCCTCGCCCGCCGGCAATTGCTGTCCGGCCTGGAGCTCCAGGTTGCGCGCCCCCGATTCGGAACGCGCCGTGGCGCTCACCCATCGGTCGTTCTCCAGGTCCGCGCGAAGGTAGATGTTCAGCGCGTTGCCGGCCTTGCCGTTGATGCGCGTCGTCTGGTGTTCGGCAAACAGGCTGATGCTGCGCGACAGGTTGGTCGACAGGCGCACGAACCGGTTGTCCTGCGTCTCCGCGGCCCTGACGGTCCGCACCCAGTCGGCCGAGAAGTTCAGGCGCCACCAGCTGGTGGCCACCCCCACGCGGGTTTCTCGCCGGGGGAAGGGGTTGTCCAGGCCGGTTGCAAAGCTGTGGAAGTTGTTGCCGAACGCGCGCCGGCCAATCAGCAGCGAGCCCAACGGAGACTGGTAGGTGTATCGCGCAGACCAGCCGGATGCGTTCGTGCCGGCGGCCCGGTCCGAGTGGCGCATCACGTCCACGGCCAGCAAGCCCGCGCGATCGCTGCGCAAGGTGATGCCGGCGCCGGCGTTGTGGAAATCCGCGTTTCCTTCTCCGCCGGCCGAGACCGTCAAGTCGTCGCTCAGGCCGTAACGGTGGTACGCCTGCCATGCGTTCTCGCGGTAGAGGATGGTGTTGCTCGTCGACAGGTCCGACCGCTTGCCGGCGAAGTAGCTGTACTCGTGGAATCCCTTGGCCAGCACCGTGTCGGCGAAGAGGAAAGGCTGTTCGATGATCTGCTGGCGCCCCGCCGCGTCGGTGACCACCACGCGCACCGTGCGCGTGCCGCCGCTGAGCAGCAGGTTGTCCAGGCTGATCGGGCCGGGGCCCACGCGACCGCGGTACAAGGTGGTGCCGTCCACCTGCACTTCCACGTCGGCCGGCAGCGTGGTGCTGGCCTGGATGCTGGCGGTTGGCTGGCGCACCAGGTCGGGCGCGAGGTCGTACACCTTGGAGACCATCGCTCCGCCACCCGTGATCGTGCTGCCGTAAGGGCCTGCGTTGGATACCACGTCGCCGGCGATGTAGCGCCGCGCGTTCTTGCGGTCGTCCCAGATGGCCTGCGTCGGACCGCGTGTGGCGCGCTTGCGGTCGGGAGACGAGTCCATGCGCATCTCCTGGCGCAGGAGGATCCCGCCAATGCGGATGTTCAGGTCCGTGTCGGCCGCGACGGTTGCCTGCCCCTGCGAAGGCCGCTCGGCGCCCAGCCGATAACTGAGGACGAGGCTGTTCACCGGCTCCGACACGGGCAGGGCCGCTGGCCGGCTGGACAAGTCCACCTGCGTGCCCGCGAGCACGTCCGCGCGAAAGTCGATGACCAACCGCAGGTCCGCCTCGTCGAAGCGCACTGACGTCGCGCCCAGTTGGCGGGCGGAATACCACGTCTCCCCCGCGTGCACCCGGCGGGCCTGCTCGCGGGCATCGATCTGCAGCTTGGGCAAATCGGTCGCGGCGATCCAGAAGTCGTTGTCGGCGGTGCGCAGCACGGTGAAGTCGCCTCGCTCGACGCCGTTGGTTCGCAGCGTCAGGATCGCCGGCTCCGGTTCCGACGCGGCGGCGGTCTGCGGGGTCGGTGGCCGAGGCTGTCCCTGCGCGAGCGGAGTCGCCGCGCAGGCGAGACCCAAAAGGCCAACCAGCGTGCCGGCGTGGCGGCAAGCAGCAGCAAGTGAAGGCAGGAAGGCTGTCAGCGGCCGACTGCCGCCACGCGGATGCTCAAACGCAACGCGCGGGATCGACATCGAGCTTGCGGTCGGCACGCACGCCTTCTCCCTCGATCGTGACGTTCAGCGTCCTGGAGCGGCGGCAGACGTCCGCAGGGATGTCCAGCGTGTACGTCTTCTGCGTGCCCGCCAGCGAATACCAGCCGGCGACTTCCTGCTCGTAGCTGGCGCCGTCGCTCACGGCGATCCGCACCAGGCGGAAGTGCTGGTTGCCGCCATTGCGCACCTGCAGGGAGAGCTTGCCCTTGTCGAGGGTGGGCTCGCCAATGTCCGCCTGCACACGCGGCACGGCGGGCGGCAGGAAGATCGGGACGCCGAAACGCAGGTACACGGCGATCTGCGCGGCGCGCCCTTCCGCCGCCGGCTCGGGCTGCTCCTCGATGAAGAGCCGGTAGGTGCGCTCCGTCGGCCCGGCAGGACTCTTGGATCCGACGCGGATCAGCCGCCGGCCCGCGGCTTCCACTTCCAGCTGCCGCGGGAAGTAGACGATCTCGCCGGAATCCTTGTAGACGTCGTTGCCCTGCTCGTCCTGCGTCCACTCCATCAGCTTGGCGGAGACCCGCAGGCGTCCCGGCGCGTGGTTCGCGACCGTGATGGTTTCGCTCAGGGCGCCCTGGCGCAATTCGACCCGCACGGGGGAGACGGAAAAATCGGACCCGATCGCCGGCGCAGCGACGCAGGCGGCCAGCAGGAAGCCGGCAAGGTGCGACAGGTGCCGGCTGGCAGGGCGGATGGACTTCATGGCAGCGCCTTAGATGCGCCAAACGCGGGACTTCAGGGCGTCAGCGTGAGCACGACTGTATCCGAATAGCCGCCGGATGAACGATTCTGGTAGTCCGCCGGCAACACCGTGCCGGTGATGGTGACCGTCTGGTTCACGTTCTTGGTGACGTTGCCGGACAAGGGCGACACCGTCAGTCCATAGGGCATGAACTCCGTGGCGATGGTGCCATGGCGCATGCGCCGTGCGTTCGCGCCGGTCGACCACAGCCCGTCGTTCACGGTGATCGCGAAAGTCGCGACCGGTGAACTGCCGGCGCACTTGATCGTCGTGGTCACCGTCACCGTCTTGTTCGTGGTGAGACTCGGGTCGATGGTCCCGAAGGGCACGGCCAGGTTGTTCGTGGCGAACTTGCAGACGTTCTTGGACACCACCGTCGCTGTCACGGCAAGCGTTGCCGGTGCGGTCACCGCGTGTGCCGCCCCGCCGCCGCCGAGGAGGAGGGCCGCGAGCAGCCCTCGCATCGGCAGTCTGGCTTGCAGGCACATGGACATCGTGTCTTCCGCTGGCTCGCACGCACGCGCGCGCGCCCCTTGCCGGGGCGGCGTGCAGGGTGCGATACCGGACTTAGTAGTTGACGGCGATGCCGACGGAACCGGCGTAGCTGTCAGGCTTGACGTTCACGAAGTTGGCGTTCGGAACGGTGCCGGACAGGGTCACGGTCTTGGCCGTGACCGCGCCAAGGCCCAGGCCGGTGTAGGCCGTCGGGTTGGTCCATTCGATGGTGTAGCCGATGGAGTCCGGGCCGGTG
>JAJNBO010000325.1 GCA_021156245.1 Ramlibacter sp.
CGAAGATTGGCTTCCAAGCCATGCTCAAGGGCGAGGCTGACGTCGTGGCCGGCCTGCGCAACAAGCTGCAGGTGGTCATGAGCAAGGTGATGCCGGCGCAGGCCACCGCGCAGATGCACCGCAAGCTGGCGGAGCCGGGGAAGGTGGAGCCGGGGAGCAAGGAGTAAGGCAGGGGATGAAAGCCCTGGGTCCCCGCCTCCGCGGGGATGACAACGTAAATCAAAGGAGTACCGAATGACGCATCGCTACAAGAACCAGCCGCAGGACGAACAGGTCGCGGGGACCGGCAAGGTCGCCAACGACAAGAACAAGGTGGGAGAGGAAACGCCCACGCAGAAGAACGAAGGGCGGAGGACGGCGCAAAGCCGCCATGATCGCGAGGACCACATCGGCGGGAAGTCGAACCAGAACCAGGTGCGCACCGGCCGTGCCGGCCAGGGCGACAAGGGCGGCCCGGCGAGCCGCACCGGCCGCAAGCCTTGACCGCTAGCGGGCGACCGGCGAGAGCAGGTCGCTGAACTCGAAGCAGCGGGCCAGGCCCAGCTGGCAACCCTGGGGGCGCCAGCGGCCGTCCGCCTGCTTGACGAAATGCTGCGCACCACCCAGCAGGCGTCGCAGCACGGGGTCGAAGTCGTCCAGGAGGTTGGGGGCCAGCCAGGCGGTCACCGTGCTGCCGGGGGCGAACGAGTCGGTTGTCATCACGGCGTCATTGTGCGCCGCCGCATCGCTGATGAACCAGCAACTTCCTAGAGTTGGACGCCTATGCGGCGCGGAAACAACTCCCGCTCGATGGTGCCCAGCATGTTGACCCAGCCTTTGCGGGTGGTCTCTTCCATCATGCGGGCCATTTCGCTGGAGCCCAGCTCGTGGCTCAGCACCAGCTCGCTGGCCATCGGGCCCAGCGGCGTCACTTCGACCGTCACGCGGGTGGGCGACTCGTTGCCGAAGGTCAGCACGCTGAATTCGAACACCAGCCGGCGGGGCCGGTCGATTTCCAGGTACTTGCCCATGTGGACGACGTCGAAGACGCTCTCGTCGCCTTCAGCTGCGGGCCGGCGGTCGATGACCGTGAAGCCGCCGCCCACCTCGGGCTGGATCTCGCACTGCATGACGTTGCCGGTGCGGGTGCGAAACAGGAAGCGCGAGGCTTGCCCGGGAGTGATCCATGCGTCGAACAAGCGCTCAGCGGAAGCGCTATAGCGGTGAGACACGCGTACCACGACCGGGGAGCTCATCCGTGTATTGGGCGCCTGTCAAGCACCACCTGTCAACTGGGAGAGTGCTTACAAGCGTTAACGGGGCGCGTCCGGCAGCTCGATCTTCACCTCGAGCACTTCCAGGTTGTCCTGGCGCTCGACGTTGACCTTCAGGTGGCTGGGATCGATCTTCACGTACTTGCTGATCACGGCCACCAGGTCCCGCTGCAGCGCCGGCAGGTAGTCCGGCGAGCCGCCCGGGTTGCGGCCGCTGCGCTCGTGCGCCAGGATGATCTGCAGCCGCTCCTTGGCGACGCTGGCGGTCTTCTTCTTCTCGCCGAGCAGGAAACGCAGGAGGGACATCTCACTTCCTCCCGAACAGGCGCTTCAGGAAGCCGGCCTTCTCGGCGTCGACGAAGCGCAGCGGCCGGTCCTCGCCCAGGAAGCGGGCGACGATGTCCTGGTAGGCCTCGCTGACGTCGGTGCCCTTCAGGTGCACCGCCGGCGTGCCCTGGTTGCTGGCCTGCAGGACCGACTCGCTCTCCGGCACCACGCCGATCAGCGGAATGCGCAGGATGTCCTGGATGTCCTCCAGCGACAACATGTGGCCCTGGTCCACGCGGTTCGGGTTGTAGCGCGTGATCAGGAGGTGTTCCTTGATGGGCTCCTTGCCCTCGATGGCACGCTTGGTCTTGCTGGCGAGCATGCCCAGGATGCGGTCGGAATCGCGTACCGAGGAGACCTCGGGGTTGGTGACGACCAGTGCTTCGTCGGCGAAGTGCATCGCCATCAGCGCGCCGGTCTCGATGCCCGCGGGCGAGTCGCAGACGATGTACTCGAAGCCCATGCCGGCCAGGTCGTTCAGGACCTTCTCGACGCCTTCCTTGCTCAGGGCTTCCTTGTCGCGGGTCTGGCTGGCGGCCAGCACCGAGAGCTGCTCGTTGTGCTTGTCCTTGATGAGCGCCTGATTGAGCGTGGCCTCGCCGTGGATCACGTTGACGAAGTCGTACACCACGCGCCGCTCGCAGCCCATGATCAGGTCCAGGTTGCGCAGGCCGACGTCGAAGTCGATGACGGCGGTCTTGTGCCCGCGCAAGGCCAGCCCGCTGGCGAAGCTGGCGCTGGTGGTGGTCTTGCCGACCCCGCCCTTGCCGGAGGTGACGACGACGATCTTTGCCATGGGTGTGGGTTCCTTCAGGTGTTCAGTGCTTCCAGCACCAGCTTGTCGTCCACGAGCCGGACTTGCGCTGGCTTGCCGCGCACGGCCTTGGGCCACGCGACTTCGCTGGTGCGGTAGACGCCGGCGATGGAGACCAGCTCGGGCTCCAGGCACAGCGTGAGGATGCGGGCGTCCGCATCGCCGCGCGCGCCGGCGATGGCCTTGCCGCGCAGCGGTGCGTAGACGTGGATGTTGCCGTCGGCGATGATCTCCGCGCCCGCGTTCACCATCGCCATCACCACCACGTCGCGGCCGCGCGCATAGATCTGTTGGCCGGAGCGCAGCGGCTTGTCGATGACGAGGGCGGAGGGGGAAATGGGGGCAGGAGCGGGAGCAGCGGCGGCAAGGGCCTTCGGCTGTTCCTCCCTCTCCCTCTGGGAGAGGGCCGGGGTGTGGGCACGCGCGTCAGCGCCCGATGCGAGTCCGAATTTCCGTGCGGCGGCGAGCTGTGCTTCGCTCCCCCCCTTCACCGCCACCGGCACCACCCGGTACGGCCTCAGCATCTCCAGCAGCCGCGCGAAGTCCACCTCCACATCGCCCACCGGCGCGAGGTCGATCACCAGCGGATCGTGGTCGAAGAAGTCGGGGATGTCGCCGAAGCGGCCCTGCAGTTCCCGCGCGAGCAGGTCGAGGTCGTTCGACTTCAGCAGCAGGGCCACCAGCGGCAGGTTGGCGCTCTTGATCTCGAAGCTGGCAGGCGCGCGTCCTGCGACGGTGACGGTCATCGGTACTGCATGGGAAAGCGCGCGAAGTTTATCAGTGGGGTGTAACAAGGATGTATGCGTCGGTGTTGGCGGGGTTGCATGCGCGAACGCGCCCTACGGCGACCCGCCAGCGCAGCGACCACACTGGATGCAAGGAGCAGAACATGATCCGCCACCACCCCACCCACTGGATCGCGGTTGCCGCCGCGCTCGGCCTCGGCCTCCTCGCGCTCGAAGCGGCAGGCCAGCAGTCCACCAACAACCTGAACCTCAACCCCAACGCCAGTGCCGTGTTCCAGGGCCGCCCGCTCATGGCGGGTGCGCAGGCCGGCCTCGGCGCGCAAGCCGGCCCCCCGCAAGGTGGTATCGGCTTGCAAGGTTCTGACGGCGCCGGACTCAACCTGCGCGCGCCCCGCATCATCGACGAGCAGATGAACGCGCCGGCACCTGTGGCCTGCGCCGACGTGCCGCGCGCCTCAACGGGCGAACAGCCGCTGTGCCTGCCGGAGATCCGCGACGAACGCTTCGAACGCCGCCTCGCGACCCTCGGAATCGATTCGGAGCAGCGCGGAGGGATGTAGGGTCACCAGCACCTCCAGGCCGTCCTCCCTCGGCAACCATTGGCCGCGGTTGGCCAGCACGGGCGTGGCCCGTCCCAGCAGCGAGCGCGCGGCACTCGAACCCAGCGCCACCATCGCAGTGGGCTTCACCAGGGCGATCTCGTCTTCCAGCCAGTGATGGCAGGCGGCGATCTCGCGCTGCGTGGGGCTCTTGTGGATGCGGCGCTTGCCGCGCAGCTCGAACTTGAAATGCTTCAC
>JAJNBO010000326.1 GCA_021156245.1 Ramlibacter sp.
CACGAAGGCGATGAGAACCGCGCCGTACACCACGGCCTTCAGGCCGGGAGCCTGGCCGATCGCGTCAGGCAGGTAGTCCTTCACCGCGCTGATCGCCTGCGGCAGCCCGCTGAGGAAGATCGCACCGAGGAAGGCGCCGTGGATGGAGCCGAGGCCGCCGATGACCACCATCAGCAGCAGGTCGATGGACTGGATGATGTTGAACTGGTCCGGCGACAGGAAGCGGATCTGGTGCGCGTAGAGCGCGCCGCCGATGCCGGCCAGGGCCGCCGACAGCGCGAAGCTCAAGGTCTTGTAGCGCGCCAGGTGGATGCCCATGCTCTGCGCCGAGATCTCGGAGTCGCGGATCGCGACGAAGGCGCGCCCGGTCGGCGAGCGCAGCAGGTTCAGGCACGCCAGGGTCGCGAGCACCGCCACCACCAGGCACACGAAGTAGAAGGACGCGCCGGTGTCGGCCGTCCAGCCGAACATCTTCACCGCGCCCACGGTCTTGCCGGCGTTGCCGCCGGTGACGCTCTCCCAGCGGGCGAACACCTCTTCGACGATGAAGCCGAAGGACAGCGTGGCGATGCCGAGATAGATGCCCTTCACGCGCAATGCGGGAAGGCCGACGACGATGCCGACCGCCGCCGACAGCACCGCGCCCACCGCCATGGCCAGGGGGAACGGCCAGCCCATGCCGGTGAGCACGGCCTGCGCGTACGCGCCGACCCCGAAGAAGGCCGCATGGCCGATGGAGAACAGGCCCGTGAACCCCGCGAGCAGCATCAGGCCGAGGCCGACGACGCCGTAGATGAGGATGAACGTGAGTTGTGCCAGCAGGTATTCCGGCAGCAGCACGGGCGCCGCCAGCAGCAGCACCATCAGCAGGCCGTACCAGAACACGTGGCCGCCGTGCTTGGCCAGCCGCAGGTCCTGCGCGTAGTCGGTCTTGAAGAGGAATCGCATGTCTTCAGACCTTCTTCCGCAGCTTTTCGCCGAACAGCCCGTTCGGCATGACCACCAGCATGATCAGCACGACGATGTAGGCGGCGATGTCCTTGAAGCCCTCCGGCAGGTAGAACCCGGACAGCGATTCCACGATGCCGATGATCAGCCCGCCGACGATGGCGCCCGGCAGGCTGCCGAAGCCGCCCACCACCGCGGCCGGGAAGGCCTTGAGGCCGATGAAGCCCATGTTCGCGTGCACGAAGGTGATGGGGGCAAGCAGCAGGCCGGCTATCGCCGCCACCGCCGCGGCCAGGCCCCACACCAGAGAGTTCAATCGCTTGACCGGGATGCCCATGTAGTACGCGGCCAGCTGGTTCTGCGACGCCGCCTGCATCGCGATGCCCACCTTGCTGTACCGGAAGATCGCGAAGAGCACCGCGCACAGCACCGCGGTCGCGGCGATCACGACCATCTGCTCCACGTTCAGCACCAGGCCGCCGGCGTTCCACACCTGGTCCTTGTACGGCACGGGCAGCGTGTGCGTTTCGGTGCCGATGCCGGGGATCATGGTGATCAGGCCGCGCGCCACGTAGCCGATGCCGATGGTCAGCATGACGATGGAGAAGGCGGGCTGGCCCAGGATGGGCCGGATCACCACCGTTTCGAGCAGCAGGCCGAAGAGGGCCATGCCGGCGATGGAGCAGAGGATGGAGAGCCAGAAGGGAAAGCCCATCATGGTCATCGCCGCGAGGCCGAAGAAGGCCCCGAGCATCATGAGCTCGCCCTGGGCGAAGCTCACCGTCTCGGTGGCTTTGTAGATCAGCACGAAACCCAACGCGATCAGACCGTAGATGCAGCCCTGGGCGACACCGCTGATCACCAGTTGCAGGAATTGCACGCGGAGTGGTCCTCTTGTTCTAGGTGGCCGCGCAGTTATAGCGGTGCACGCGGTTCGCGCCCACAGGGTTGACACCAACCCGTGTCGCGCGCCGGACGCGCACCGTGATGGGGTGTAATGCGGCGATGGACGCTTCCCTTGCCGTGCAAGTCGAAACGAGAGGTGCCGTGACGATCGTCACGCTGCAGCGGCCGGAGGTGCGCAACGCGGTGGACAGCGAGACGGCGCGCCTGCTGTACGAAGCCTTCGTCGCATTCGACGAGGACCCGCAGTCCAGCGTGGCCGTCTTCCATGGCGCGCACGGCCACTTCTGCGCCGGCTGGGACCTGCAGTTCGGCGCGCGCATGGCGCGGCAGCCGGGCGGCGCCGACGTCCTGGCGGGCCTGGATTTCGATGCGGGCGACCCGCGGGCGCCTGGCCCCATGGGGCCTTCACGCCTGCTGCTGTCCAAGCCGGTGATCGCCGCCGTCAGCGGCGCGGCGGTGGCGGGCGGCATGGAGCTGGCGCTCTGGTGCGACCTGCGCGTGATGGAGGAGGATGCCTATTTCGGCGTGTACTGCCGGCGCTTCGGCGTGCCCCTCATCGACGGCGGCACCGTGCGGCTGCCGCGTCTCGTCGGCATGGGCCATGCCATGGACCTGATCCTCACCGGCCGCAAGGTCGAAGCGCCGGAAGCGCTGCAGATGGGACTGGCCAATCGCATCGTGCCGCGCGGCCAGGCGCTCGAAGCGGCCGTGGCGTTGGCGGAGCAACTTGCCGGGTTCCCGCAGGAGACGATGCGGGCGGACCGCATGAACGCCCATGAGCAGTGGGGCAAACCCTTGCCGGAAGCACTGCTGGGTGAGTGGGAGCGCAGCAAGTCACGCATCGGCGATGCGCTGGAAGGCGCCGGCCGTTTCGCGGCGGGCGAAGGCCGGCATGGGGCATCCGTCCTCCCCGCGGAGGCGGGGATCCTGGGCATGGAAACGGGAGCCCCGGGTTCCCGCCTTCGCGGGAATGACGGCTAGCGCGGGACCGGCGTGGGCTTGCCGTTCTCGTCGATCGCCACGTAGGTCAGGCACGCTTCCGTCACCTTGACGAAGGTGCCTTGCGCACCGAAACGCTCGGTGAACACCTCGACGTCGACGGTCACGGACGTGCGACCGATGCGCTGCACGGACGCGAAGAAGCTGCAGATGTCGCCCACGCGGACGGGCTGCTTGAACACGAACTGGTTGACCGCGACGGTCGCCATGCGGCCGCGGATGATCCGGGCCGGGATCACGGAGCCGGCCAGGTCGACCTGGGCCATGACCCAGCCGCCGAAGATGTCGCCGTTGCCGTTGGTATCCGCCGGCATGGGAATGACCTTCAGCACCAGCTCCTTGTCGGTCGGGGCGGAGGCGGGCGCCGGGCTGGCGCGCCCCTGCGGGTCACTTGCTTTTGCGGACATGGGCACAATCTGGAGGAAACACCAGACCGGATTGTCCCCCATGCGCCGCGGCGGCGAAGCCAGCTCCCCCCAGATCCCCATTCCAGCGGCCCACGCCGGCGCCCCGCCGCCAGGCCGCACCGACTGGGCCACGTTGCGGCGCCTGCTGCCCTACCTGCTGCAGTACAAGTGGCGCGTCGCCGCCGCCTTGGCCTTCATGGTGGCCGCCAAGGTGGCCAACGTCGGCGTCCCGCTGCTGCTCAAGCAGCTGATCGACGCCATGGACGTGAAGATCGGCGACCCCGCCGCGCTGGTGGCCGTCCCGCTCGGGCTGCTGCTCGCGTACGGGCTGCTGCGGCTGTCCACGTCCCTGTTCACCGAACTGCGCGAGCTGGTGTTCTCCAAGGCGACGCAGGGCGCCACGCGCAGCATCGCGCTCGAAACCTTCCGGCACCTGCATTCGCTGTCGCTGCGCTTTCACCTGGAGCGGCAGACCGGCTGCATGACGCGCGACATCGAGCGCGGCGTTCGCGGCATCGAATCCCTGATCTCCTATTCGCTGTACAGCATCGTCCCCACGCTGATCGAGGTGGCGATGGTGCTCACGATCCTGGCCGTGAAGTTCGACGTCTGGTTCGCGTGGATCACCATCGCGGCGCTGGTGCTGTACATCATCTTC
>JAJNBO010000327.1 GCA_021156245.1 Ramlibacter sp.
AACGATGCCCGCCTGATGGCGGCCATGGACCGGCTCAACGACCGGTACGGGCGCGGCACCGTGCAGGTTGCGAGCGCCGGGCTCGGCGGGGAGGCGCGGGGTTGGACGATGAAGCAGCAATGGCGCACGCCGCAGTACACGACGCGCTGGAACGACTTGCCGGTGGCACGCGCCTGAAACGATTCAGGCTTGCGGCTCGGAAGTGCCGTTGTCGGCAGGCCGGCCCGCGTCCCTTCGCTCCTCCATCTTCTGGAGGGTTTCGAGGGCGCTGGCGGCACCTTCGCCGCTATGGCGCTCGGCGGGCCATGCGGGCTTCGTGTCTTCGGGCCGGCTCGCCTTCGCGGGCGCCGCCTTGGTGCTTCGTTTGACCACGTGTACCTTGTGTATCGAGAAGAGTCTGCAGGCTCGGCCATGGCTGCGCTGTCAGCCGGACAGCCACAGGACCGGTAGGACAACACCCCAGGCGTCCCAACGCTGCCGCTACCATTGCCCGCAAGAGGAGCCAATCCATGCCCGACACAGCTGCGGAATCCCTGTTTCTCGCCCCCGAGGTCCGCAGTCTGCGGTCGGACTTGGCGCTGGCGTTGCGGGCCGCGGCCCACCACGGCCTCGGCGAGGGCGTGTGCAACCATTTCAGCGTCGCATTGCCCCAACGCGCCGACTGGTTCCTGCTCAATCCGCGCGGCCTGCATTGGAGCGAAGTGCGGCAGGACGACATCGTGCTGGTGGACGCGGGAGGCCGCCCGCTCGCGGGCCGGCACCCGGTCGAGCCCACGGCCATGTTCATCCACGCCGCGGTCCACCGCATCGCCGGCAAGGCCTGCGTGATGCATACCCACATGCCGCATGCGACCGCCCTCACGCTCACCGACGTGCGTGGGCTGGATACGACGCTGTCGCAGGGTGCGATGCGGTTCCACGGGCGCATCGCGGTCGACGCCCACTACAACGGCCTGGCGCTGGACGCCTCGGAAGGGGAGCGCATCGCGCGCGCCATGGGCGGTGCGGACGTCGCTTTCCTCGGGAACCATGGCGTGATCGTGTGCGGCGAGCGTGTCGACCACGCGTTCGACGACCTCTACTATCTCGAGCGTGCTTGCCAGGCGCAGGTGCTCGCCCTGTCCACGGGCCGTCCCCTGCAGCCGGTTCAGCCGGAGCTGGCCGCGCGCGTCGCCGCCCAGACGCTGGGCGAGCGACTGCAGTCGGAACTGTTCTTCGCCAGCCTGCGCCGCATGCTGGACTGAGGCCGCGGCACCAACTCGAAGGTGGAGGCCTGGAACGCGTAGACCAGCGCGCGGCGCGGCTCGCCGGTCTCGAAGCACTCCCCGGCTTCCAGCACCACGTCGTTCGGGTCGTGGTCGAGGGTGAGCCACAACGCGCCCGTCGTGCACAGGATGCGTACCGACGATGCGTCGGGAACGGTGAACAGCTGCCGGGCGGGCAAGGCGTGGGTGGTGGTGGCGTCGTCCATTGCGGCTCCTTTGCATGCAACCTGCGAATGAATATACTGAGGCGACCTCCAAAGGGAAAACGGTGAATTTGCATGGTTCGCATGCATGCAGAGAATGCCAGGCCGCCATCGGTGCCACGCTCGCGGCAGCTGCGGCTGGACCTCCTGCACACCTTCGAGGCCGCGGCGCGGCACCTGAGTTTCACGCGGGCGGGCGAGGAACTCGCGCTGTCGCAGTCGGCCGTGAGCCGGCAGGTGCAGCAGCTGGAGGAGAGCATCGGCGCCGCGCTGTTCGAACGACGCCATCGCGCGCTGGCGCTCACCGAGGCGGGGCGCATCATGCGCCGCGCGGTGGAGGACAGCCTCGAACGATTGCGCGACGCCGCCGCGCGCGTGCGCACCCAGACCGGCCGGCAGCAGGTGACCATCACCTGCACCCCGGGCTTCGCCTCCTTCTGGCTGATCCCGCGGCTGGCGCGTTTCACCGCGGCGCAGCCGGACGTGGAGGTCCGGGTCGCGGCGACGCTCGAACTGGTCGACCTCGAGCGCGGCAACGTCGACCTGGCCGTGCGCTTCGTGCCGGCCGCGCAGGGCGTAGGGCCCGTGCTGTTCGAGGAGGAAGTGCAGCCCATGTGCGCCCCGCAGCTGCTGAAGGACAAGGCGCGGCCGCTGCGCACGCCAGCAGACCTGGAACGGCACACGTTGTTGACGATCGACATGCACGACGGCTCGCTCACGGTCGACTGGGAGCCGTGGTTGCAGGTGATGGGACTCGCCAGCGTGCAAATGGCGCACGCCGTGCGCTTCACCCACTACACCGATGCCGTTGCAGCCGCGGTGGCGGGACAAGGGGTCGTGATCGGGCGGCTGCCGCTGCTGGCGGACCTGTTGCGGCAGAAGAAGCTGGTCGCGCCGTTTCGCACGCCGGCGGCATCGCGGCGCGGCTACTTCGTGACGCTCGCGCCGCAAGCGCAGCACAACCCGTCCGCGCGCGCCTTCGCGGACTGGCTCGTCGCCGAGGCGGCACAGTCCGGCGCCGGCCGCAACCCCAGGAGAACGTGATGGCCACCATCCAGGAAGAATTCGACCTGCCCGTTTCCGCCGAGGAGGCGTGGGCGGTGCTGCGCGACTTCGGCGGCCTGCAAAGGCTCGCGGCCGGATTCGTCACCGCGTGCGCGCTGGAAGAGGAGGGCGCCGTGCGGCACGTCACCTTCGCCAACGGCATGCAGGTGCGCGAGCGGCTGGTGACCCTCGACGATGCCGCGCGGCGCATCGTCTACACGGCGCAAGGCGGGCGAGCGAGCCACCACAACGCCAGCGCGCAAGTGCTGGCGGACGGGCCTTCGCGCTGCCGCTTCGTCTGGACGACCGACCTGCTGCCGGATGCGCTGGCGCCTGCTATCGGACAGATGATGGCGAAGGGAGCGCAGGCGATGCGCTCGGCCCTGACGCCACGCTCTCGCTGATCGCCTGCGACCACCCTTGTCCCGGGGTATAGCGGGACGCCTGGGTCTGATGCGCGTCGAAGCCGCTGGGCCACCGGGCCGTCACGTTGCCCGCATCGTCCATCTGCGCCTGCGGCGGCGGCGCCTCGCCGGGCGGGCGCGGCAGCGCGCCGGGCATCACGTCCGGAACGCTCCACCCGGTGGCGGGCTCGAAGCGACTGAAGCGCAGGCTCTGGATGCTGCCCACCGTGTGGCGCCAGATCGCCATGCCGCTGCCGGTCGTGTTGGCGACCAGTTGGGCATCGCTGGCGTCGCCGTGCAGTTCCTCCAGGGGCTGCGCCGCGGACCATCCGCTCGGCGGCGCGTACATCGCGGCCACCGGCACGCCGTCCTGGATCCACAGCGCCAGCGCGTTCTCCATGCCTGCGGAGACGACGCGGGGCGCGACGTTCGCCGGCATGCGCGGCAGCGGAATCTCGCGTCCGCGTGCATCAGTGATGCCAGGCTGCGCATCGGCACGGGGCCTGCCGTCGCTGCCTCCCATCACCGAAGTCGGGCCGTCCGAAGCACCGCGTTCGCCGCACCCGGCAGCCGCGCAGGCGGCGATGGCCAGCGCCAGGACGGCACGCTGGATCGTCACCGACGGCTCCGTCAGCCGGACTTGCGGCGCGTGGCGGGCTTGGCGCTGGCCCGCGCCGTGGCCGGCGACTTGCGCGCAGCGGCCTTTTTCAGCGGCGCGGCCTCGTCGTTCGCCGCGGCCTCCTCTCGCTTGGCCGCCGACTTCTTCGCGGCGGGCGCCTTGGCGTCGCCCTTCAGGCTGCGCCGCAGCAGCTCGGTGAGGTCGATGACTTCGGCCGTGGCCTGCACGTCCTCGCCCGGCAGCGGCGCAACGGTGCGCAGCCCGCCTTCGCGCGACTTTTCCTCCACCAGCGCCATCAGCTTCTCGCGGAATTCATCGTGGAACAGGTCCGGCTGCCAGTCGCCCGCCATCGCGTCCACCAGCTGCTCGGCCATCTT
>JAJNBO010000328.1 GCA_021156245.1 Ramlibacter sp.
AAGGTGGCGCGCGAACACAAGCTGCTGCAGGGCATAGGCCGCGTCCGCGACGTGCGCCAGGGACCCGACGGCCTGCTCTACCTCGTCACGGACGAGAACGACGGCAAATTGGTGCGCGTGCTTCCGTAGGCCGGGTTGCGGCCCAGCCGCACCCTGGCATCTCAGGCCTTGACCAGGCCCTTGCGCACCGCATAGCGCGTGAGCGACGCGATGTCGTTGAGTCGCAGGCGCTCCATGATGCGGGCGCGGTGCACGTCCACCGTCTTCGGGCTCAGGCCGAGCTCGAAGGCGATCTCCTTAGCGGATTTGCCCTGCGCGATCAGGGTGAGGATCTCCACCTGGCGCTGCGTCAGTTCGTCGTCGACAGTGGGTTCGGAGGGCTGCAGCAGGCGTTGCGCCACCGCGGCGCTGAAGTAGCTGCCGGTGGCCATCACGCTGCGCAAGGCCTGTTCCAGCTCGAAGGGCGGTGCATCCTTCATCAGGTAGCCGCAGGCGCCATTGGCCACGGCCCGCTTCACGAAGTCCACGGTGTCGTACATGGACAGCACGAGCACCTTCACCTGCGGGTGCCGCGCGTGGATCTCGGCGATGGCGGTGATGCCGTCCATGCCCGGCATCGAGATGTCCGTCATCACCACGTCCGGCTTCACCGAGTCGAGCAGCGCCAGCAGTTCCGTGCCGTTGCGGGCTTCGGCGATCACCCGCACGCCGTCGACGGTGGAGAGCAGGGCCTTGATGCCCGATCGCACGAGGTCGTGGTCGTCGGCCAGCACCACCTGGATGGGCAGGGCGGCCGAGTTGAAGTTCTGGATCATGCGAGCCCTCGATTTCTAGTTGTCATAGCACTGCGCGGATGGCAACCCCGCGCCTCTCGCGCGTGCGGATGTGCAGCGTACCGCCGGCGAGTTCCGTCCGCTCGATCATGCCGTACAGCCCGATGTTCTTCTCGCTCTGGTGCCCGTTCAGCACCGCCCGTTTGTCGAAGCCCCGCCCGTCGTCCACGATCAGCAGGCTGATGCGGCCTTGCGGCAGGAAGCGCAGCCGCACCCGCACCTGCGTCGCCCGTGCGTGCCGCACGGTGTTCGTCAATGCCTCCTGCACCAGGCGCACGGCGACGGCAGCGTTCTCCTCCAGGACCTCCGGCTCCTGGCCGCGCGTGGTGACCTCGCATTCCAGTCCCGCCGGCTCGGCGATGCGCTGCATCGCGGATAGCACCGCCGGGACCAGGCCCAGCAGGTCCAGCTGGGCGGGACGCAAGGAAAACGACAGCGTCTTGAGCTGCTGCAGGGCGCCGTTCGCCAATTCCGCGGCCGTGGCGCCGTGCTTGCGCGCCGCTTCGGGCTCGGGGGCGCGTTCGGCGGCGTGCAGGTGGATCACCACGGCCGTCAGCGTCTGGCCGAGCTGGTCGTGCAGTTCGCGGGAAATCATCGAACGTTCCCGCTCCTGCGCCAGGACGAAGCGCGCCGACAGTTCCTTCAGGCGAGCGTACGCGCCCTGCAACTCGGCGTCCAGCCGCTCCTTCTCCCGCTGGCGGCGCCTCTCCTCGAGCACGCGCCCGATGATCTGCGGCAGCGTGCCGAGCTTGTCCTTGGTGAGGTAGTCCTTGGCGCCGCAGCGGAGCACGTGCACCGCGGCTTCCTCGCCGATCGCGCGGGTGAGCACGATCAGGGGCAGGCTGGAGCGGCGGGTGACGAGGATCTGCAGCGCCGCGTAGGGCGAGAACCGGGGCAGGTTGAAGTCGCAGAGGATCACGTCCCAGTCGCCGTCCAGCGCGGCGACGAAGCTCGCCGCGTTGTCCACGCGCTGCAGCTCGTAGCGGCGGTGCGGGTCCGCGCGTTCGAGCGCGATGCCCATCAACTCCACGTCGTCGGGGTTGTCCTCCACGCAGAGCAGCCGGATGGGACGGGAATCGGTGACGGCTCGACTGGGCATGGCTTTCCGCGACCGAGTGTATCGTCGCTCGGCAGCAGCCGCTAAGCCAGTTCCCTACCGTGCCGTGAATAATGGCGGCAAAGGAAATCCCATGCTGCTGGAAGCGGAAGAATCCCAACTCGTGCTGGTCGACTACCAGCACAAGCTCATGCCTTCGGTCCACGAGGGCGAAAGGGTGCTGGCCAATGCCATCCGGCTGGCCCGCATCGCGCAGTTGCTGCAGGTGCCTGTCTGGGCCACCGAGGAGAACCCGGCGGGCCTCGGCGCCACGGTGGAGGCGCTGCAGCCCTTCGTGGCGGGCCGCGTGCTGTCGAAGATGGCGTTCGACGGCTCCGAGGTGTTGCTGCCCCGCATCCGCCCCGCCGCCCGGCCTGCGCAAGGCGGCAATGCCCGCAGCCTGCCCAAGCACCTGCAGAAGGCCGCGCCGCCACCGGCCGCCACGCGCGAGACCATCGTGCTGGCCGGCTGCGAGGCGCATGTCTGCCTGATGCAGACGGCCTTGGGGCTGATCGAGGAGGAAATCGACGTCTGGGTGGTCACCGACGCCTGCGGTTCGCGCACCGAGCGCAATCGCGACGCCGCCTTCGACCGCCTCGCCGCCGCCGGCGCCGAACTGGTCACCACCGAGATGGTGGCTTTCGAGTGGCTGGGCGATGCGGGACATCCCCGTTTCAAGGACGTGCTGGCCATCGTCAAATAGCCTCCAGGAGGCTTCCATGGCTTTTGCAGATTTCCACCGGCGTTCGATCGAGGACCGCGACGCCTTCTGGGCCGAGCAGGCGCGGCTGATCGACTGGCGCGAGCCGCCGCGGCAAGTCTGCGACGCCAGCCGTCCGCCGTTCTATCGCTGGTTCGCCGGCGGCACGACCAACCTGTGCCACAACGCGGTGGACCGGCACCTGGCCGAGCGCGGGGACCAGCCGGCGCTGATCTACGTCTCCAGCGAGACGGGGCAGGAGCGCGTCTACACCTTCCGCGAACTGCACCGCGAGGTGCAGACGATGGCGGCGGTATTGAAGTCCCTGGGGGTGGGCAAGGGCGGCCGGGTGTTGATCTACATGCCGATGATCGCGGAGGCCACCTTCGCAATGCTTGCTTGTGCCCGCCTGGGGGCCATCCACTCCGTGGTGTTCGGTGGCTTCGCGTCGGTGTCGCTGGCCTCGCGCATCGAGGATTTCACGCCGGGCGTGGTGGTGAGCGCCGATGCCGGCTCGCGCGCGGGCAAGGTCCTCGCATACAAGCCGCTGCTGGACGAGGCGATCCGGCTGTCGAAGCACAAGCCGGCCTCGGTGGTGCTGGTCGACCGCCAGCTCGCGCCGATGGACAAGGTGGAGGGCCGGGACCACGACTGGGCCACGCTCGCGGAACGCCACCGGCAGGTCGAGGTCGCGTGCGAGTGGCTGGACGCCACGGACATCAGCTACACCATCTATACCAGCGGGACGACCGGCAAGCCGAAGGGCGTGCAGCGGGACGTCGGAGGCTACGCGGTGGCGCTGGCGGCCAGCATGAAGCACATCTTCGTGGGCGGGCCAGGCGAGACATTCTTCTCCACCAGTGACATCGGCTGGGTGGTCGGCCACAGCTACATCGTGTACGGCCCCCTCATCGCCGGCATGGCGACCATCATGTACGAGGGCCTGCCGATCCGGCCCGACGCCGGCGTGTGGTGGAGCCTGGTCGAGAAGTACAAGGTCACCGGCATGTTCAGCGCGCCGACGGCGGTGCGCGTGCTGAAGAAGCAGGACCCGGCCTTCCTGAAGAAGTACGACCTGTCCAGCCTGAAGGCGCTGTTCCTCGCCGGCGAGCCGCTGGACGAACCCACGGCCCGCTGGATCAGCGACGGCCTCGGCGTGCCCATCATCGACAACTACTGGCAGACCGAAAGCGGCTGGCCGATCCTCACCATCGCCAACGGCGTGGAGCGGCAAGCCAGCAAGTTCGGCAGCCCCGGCGTACCCATGTACGGATACGACGT
>JAJNBO010000013.1 GCA_021156245.1 Ramlibacter sp.
CGCGAACACCACTTCGGACAACATGACGAGCGCCGTCGTGTGGGCGGCCAGCCGGGAAGCACCATATTGCAGCGCGAGGTTGGCGGCCAGGAACCCGCCGGCCAGGGCGATGGCCAGCATCACGCCGCCGACACCGAGGATCGGGACGGCCGGCACCGATCCTTGCCATCCGCCGACCAGCGCCACGCTGCTGGCCATCAGCATGCCGCCGCCGAACATGGCCAGCACGCGTGAACCGGCCGTCACCTGGTCCAGCCGCCGCAGCAGGATGTTGGTGACGGCAAAGCCGAAACCGCCGGCCAGCCCGAGCCATTCCGCCAGCGCGCTGGGCCAGGGCAGGCCCGCGCCGGAGGTGTCCAGCACGATCGCCACGCCGGCCAGCGCGAGCAGCAGGCGCAACAGCCCAGCCGTGGTCGGCCGCTCGCCGAGCAGGGGCCAGGCGAGGAGCAGGGACCAGGCCGGCATCAGGTAGAACAAGAGCACCACCCGCACGACGTCGCCGATGGTCACGCCCCAGTTGAAGCCCACGTTGGTCATGCCGGCGGCGATGGCCAGCAGCCACAGCGCGGGCGTGCGCAGCAGTTCCGCGAGCGCGCGGGGCCGCAGCAGCAGGAAACCGAGGAAGGCGGCCAGGTAGATCAGGGCCGTGGACCAGAGCGGATGCAGCCCCTGGGCCTGCAAGGCCCGGAAGGGCCACCACGAAACGCCCCAGACGAAGGCGTTCAGCACCAGCGCCGCGACGGCGCCGGCCTTCACCCGGGCATCAACCATGCATGTTGTCGTGCCGGGCGATTTCGAGCAGGTGGTCGACTTCGTCCTTGTACTTGACGACGTTGCGCGCGTGCCAGCGCTGGATGATCCACATCACGCCGGCCACCACGATGCCGAACGCGGTGATGGCGCCGAAGGCCGACATGCCCATGCCCGCCGAGAGGCTGTAGAAGGCGCCCAGGCCCAGGATGCAGGCCTGCTCGTTGAAGTTCTGCACGGCGATGGAGCGCCCCGCGCCCATCAGGTTGTGGCCGCGGTGCTGGAGCAGGGCGTTCATCGGCACGACCATGTAGCCGGCCAGCGCGCCGAGCACCACCAGGAAGGGCGCTGCCACCCACACGTTGTCGATGAAGTTCATCGCGATCACCAGCACCCCGAGCACGATGCCCATGGGGATGACGCCGGTCGCCCTGTCCAGCCGGGTGCGCATGGAGGCGACCACCGCGCCGATCGCCGTGCCGAGCGCCACGACGCCGGACAACGAAGAGGCCTGCGTGGTGGAGTAACCCAGGGCCGCGGCGCTCCAGGCCAGGATGATGTAGCGCAGGTTGCCGCTCACGCCCCAGATCAGCGTGGTGGTGGCCAGCGAGATCTGGCCCAGCTTGTCGCGCCAGAGGCGAGAGTTGCAGCTCCAGAAATCGGGGACCAGCTCCAGCGGATTCTTCGGGATCGGCCGCATCTCCACGCCGGTGTGCGGGATGCGCGTGTTGAACCAGGCGGCCACCATGTAGATGAAGATCAGCACGAAGATGGCGGCTTCGGGCGGCGTGTCGATGCCGGTGTTCAGGATCGGGAAGTCCAGTGCCAGCATGCGGCTGGCGATGGCGTTGCCCACCAGCTGGCCGCCGAGCAGGATGCCCAGGATGATGGAGGCGATGGTGAGGCCTTCGATCCAGCCGTTCGCCTTGACCAGTTGCGACGCGGGCAGCAGCTCCGTCAGGATGCCGTACTTGGCCGGCGAGTACGCCGCCGCGCCCAGGCCGACGATCGCATACGAGATCAGCGGGTGGATGCCGAACAGCATCATCAGGCAGCCCACCACCTTGATGGCGTTGCTGATGAACATGACCTTGCCCTTGGGCAAGGCGTCGGCGAACGCGCCCACGAACGGCGCGAGCACGACGTAGAACAGCGCGAACATCGGCACCAGTGCAGCGGCTTGCCATGTCGGCGCGCGATCGGACTTCAACAGTTCGACCGCGGCAATGAACAGCGCGTTGTCGGCGAGCGACGAGAAGAACTGCGCCGCCATGATGGTGTAGAAACCGCGCTTCATCCGTGCGTGTAGTGCGGGACCAGGCAGCACTGGTCCTTCAAATTTCTGATGTCTCCAAGCGACAGCGGGTTATATCACGGTGGGTAATGACAGAATCCCGATCAGGAAGCGCCTGCCATGCCACGTCCCATCCTCGCCACGATCCACCCGGACGCCTTGCGCCACAACCTCGCGCGCATGCGGGCCGCCGCACCGGATGCCCGCGTCTGGGCCATCGTCAAGGCCAACGCCTACGGGCACGGCATCGAGCGGGTGTTCGATGCGCTGCGTGGCGCGGACGGCTTCGCCCTGCTGGACCTGCAGGAGGCCGAGCGGGTGCGCGCGCTCGGCTGGCGCGGCCCGATCCTGTTGCTGGAAGGCGTGTTCGACCCGCGCGACCTGGAGCTGTGCTCCCGGCTCGGGCTGTGGCACGCGGTGCATTGCGACCAGCAGATCGACTGGCTGGCCGCCCACAAGACGCAGGTGCCGCATCGCGTGTTCCTGAAGATGAACTCCGGGATGAACCGCCTGGGCTTTCCGCCGCAGCGCTTTCGCGCCGCTTGGACGAGGCTCGATGCCTTGCCGCAGGTCGAAGAGATTTCGCTGATGACGCATTTCAGCGACGCCGACGCGCCGCGCGGCATCGCCCACCAGGTGCGTTCCTTCGTCGAAACCACGCACGACCTGCCGGGCGAACGGTCGCTGTCCAACAGCGCGGCCTCGCTGCGCCATGCGGGGGACCTGCAGGTCCGCGGCGACTGGATCCGGCCGGGCGTCGCCGTGTACGGCAGCGCCCCGGACTTCCCCGAGCATGACATCCGCCACTGGGACCTGCAGCCGACGATGACGCTGGCCAGCCGCTTGATCGGCGTGCAGCAACTGCTGCCCGGCGACACCGTGGGCTACGGCTCCAGCTTCACGGCCGATGTACCGCTGCGCATCGGCGTGGTCGCCTGCGGCTATGCGGACGGTTATCCCCGTCACTGCACCACCGGCACGCCGGTGCTGGTGGACGGCGTCCGCACGCGTTTGATCGGCCGCGTCAGCATGGACATGCTGGCGGTGGACCTCTCGCCGGTACCGCACGCGGGCTTCGGCAGCGCCGTCACCTTGTGGGGCCGCGCCGACGATGGCGCCGTGCTCCCGATCGACGAGGTCGCCGCCGCCGCCGGGACCCTGAGCTATGAATTGATGTGCGCCTTGGCGCCGCGCGTCCCGGTGGTGGTCGGTTAGCGCGATGGCGGGGTCGCTTTCGCGAACCCGCGCTGCGCCGCTCTTGGCAGGCCGGGTTGCCGAAGGCACGCCGGAACCATCACTTCTTGCGCAGCCCCAGCGCCATCACCGCGCCCACCACCAACAGCGCCCCGCCCACCTGCACCGGCGCGATCGCCTGGCCGAGGATCAGCCAGGCGAGCACCAGGGCGAAGACCGGTTCCACGTTCATGATCGCGGAGTTGCCGACCACGCCCAGGCGCGGCAGCACCGTGAACATGATGGTGAACGCGGTGCCATAGAGGAAGGTGAGCGCGGCCAGCCCGCCCCAGCCCGCGGGTGCGGTGGGCAGGTGGAACCCGCCTTGCAGTCCGACGGTGGCGAACGCGATCAGCGCCGCGATCACCATCGTGGTCCCGGTGCGCACGCGGCCGTCCACGTCGCCCGCTTCGTGCTGCGTCAACACCAGCGCCAGCCCGAAGGTCCCGGCCGCCGCGAGGGCGAAGGCCACGCCGGCGCCGATGCGCGCCCACTGGCCCGACGCGCCCAGGCCGGAAGCGGCGCCGAAGACGTCCAGCGCGATCGCGAGGCCGATGAGGATGACCGGCATGGCGACCAGCATCGCCTTCTCCGGCGCCTTGCGATAGAACAGGGCGGACCACAGCGCCGTCCAGATCGGATAAGTGTTGAAGGCGAGCAGGGCCAGGGCCACGGGCAGGCGCGCCACGGAGGAATACAGGCACAGGCTCTGGATGCCGATCAGCACCCCGATCACCGGCAGCATCTGCTTGTGGCGCGTGGTGAACTTCAGCTTCACGCCCTGCACCACCAGGATGACCGCGATGACGACGGCCGTGATGGTGCTGCGGAACACCACCGCGGTGGCGACGTCGACGCCGTTGTTGAAGGCGACGCGCGCCGCGACGTGGTTCGCGCCCATCATCAGCGCGATCAGCAGCAGGGTGGCGAAGGCGGCGCCGGTGATGGCGCGCGCCGGAGCGGGAACGGCGGCCATCAGATCCGCCGCCGGGCCGCCCCAAGGCGGATCAGCCCCCTCGGGGCGCAGCGACGACACGTAGTGCGGAGCGTGGGGGCAAACATCAGTAGAGCCCGTGCACGCGGGCGTGCAGGCGGGAGAGCCCGAGCAGCGCATCGGTGAAGGGCGTCGGCACGCCGGTCATCTCGCCCATCTCCTTGACCACGGTGACCAGCGCGTCGATCTCGACCGGCTTGCCGGCTTCGACGTCCTGCAGCATCGAGGTCTTGAAGGCGCCCAGCTTGCGCGTGACCTGGTGGCGGTCCTGCGGCTGCTGCGCAATGGGAATGCCGACCCGCGCGCCGATCTCGCGCGCCTCCAGCATGACGGCGGAGATGAAGTCCAGCACCAGCGGGTCGTCGAGGATCCGGTCGGTGGTCGCGCCGGTCATGGCGCTCACCGGGTTGACGGTCATGTTGCCCCAGAGCTTGTACCAGGCATCTTTCTGGATCTGCTCGGAGAGCACGGACTCGAAGCCCGCCTTTTCCAGCAGGCCGACCAGTTGCTGCACCCGCTGCGTCTTCTCGCCTGAAGGCTCGCCGATGATCAGCTTGTTGCCGAAATGGTGTTGCACGAAGCCGGGCTCACGCAGGGAGCAGCTGGCATGCACCACACAGCCGATGATGTACCGCGACGGGATGGCTTGCGCGATCGCGCCGTCCGGGTCCACGGCTTTCAGCCGGGCGCCGGCGTAGCTGCCGCCGAAGTCCTGGAAGAACCACCACGGCACGCCGTTCATGGCGGTGAGCACGATCGTGCGCGAACCGAGCAGCGGCCCGATGGCCTGGGCGACCTCGGCCATGGCCGGTGCCTTGACGGCCACGATCACCAGGTCCTGGACGTCGAGCTCCGCGGGCGACGCGCTCGCCCGAACGGGTGCGAAGGATGTCTCGCCGCCCTGCTGCAGCCGCAGGCCGTGCTGCTGGAGCCCCTGCAACGTGGCGCCGCGCGCGACCACGCTCACCTCGCAGCCCGCGCGCGCCAACTTCACGCCGATCCAGCCGCCGATGGCGCCGGCGCCGTAGATGCAAACCTTCATGCTGTCTTCTTCAAGTCCTGTAGTCGGTGCCGTAGCGTCTTTCCATCAGGCGCGTCATCGCATCGAACACGTCCTGGCCGGCGCCGAAGCGCTGGTCGAACTGGAACGAATCGTGCGTGGTCTTGCGGGCGACCGCCTCGGGAACCGGGATCGCGCGTCCGAGCGCCGCCTGCGTGACCTGCACGTCGCAGGCGCGCTGCAGCGTCCACAGGTGCACGAAAGCCAGCGGCAGCGTGCGCGCGGCGGCCAGCAGGCCGTGGTTGCGCAGGATCAGCAGCGGCTTGTTGCCCATGCTCGCCAGCAGCCGCGGCGCTTCGTCGGCATGCACCGTGATGCCTTCGAAGTCGTGGTAGGCCACCATGTCGTGCAGCTGCGCTGAATAGAAGTTGTTCTGCGCCAGCCCGCCTTCGGTGCAGGCCACGGCCAGGCCGTTGGTCGTGTGCGTGTGCATCACGCAGTGCGCATCGGGCATCGCTTCGTGAATCGCCGCGTGCACCGTGAATCCCGCGGGATTCACCGGCCAGGGATTGTGCGCGTCCAGCTTGTTGCCCTGCACGTCGATCTTCAGCAGGTTGCTGGCGGTGACCTCGGAATAGTGCAGGCCGAACGGATTGATCAGGAACTGCTTCTCGCCGCGCGTCACGCTGTCGGGCAGCCGCACGGTGATGTGGTTGTAGATCATCTCGACCCAGCCGAGCATGTCGAAGATGCGGTAGGCGGCGGCGAGCTGCACGCGCGCCTGCCACTCCTCCGGGTGCATGTCGGGTGTGCGTGCTTGCAGGATGGCGTTCATCGCGCGCTCCTCAGTAATTGCCCTTGGCGGTCGGCTGCGCCTGCGGCGCGCCCTTGAACCTGGCGGCCAGCGCGGTGCTGGACTTCAGCATCAGGTTGCTGTCGGTGCCCAGCGCGATGAAGGTCGCGCCCATCTCCACGTGCTTGCGGGCCAGCGTCTCGTCCAGCGTCAGGATGCCCACGGCCTTGCCGGCCGCCTGGATTCGGCGGAAGGCGTCCGCAATGATGTCCTGCATCTCCGGATGCCACGGGTCGCCCACGTGGCCGAAGGCAGCGGACAGGTCCGATGGGCCGATGAAGACACCGTCGACGCCCTCGACCGCCGCGATCGCGTCGAGGTTCTCGATGGCTTCCCGCGTCTCGGCCTGCACCAGCAGGCATACCTGGTCGTTGGCTTCCTTCGCATAGTTCGCGTTGCGGCCCCAGCCGGACGCGCGCGTGGCCGCCATGCCGCGGATGCCGCCGGGCGGGTAGCGCATGCAGCGCACCAGTTCGCGCGCCTGCTCCGGCGTGTCGACCATCGGCACCAGCAGCGTCTGCACGCCGGTGTCCAGGTACTGCTTGATGAGGGCCTGCCCCATGTAGCCGTGTCCCATCGGAACGCGCGCGATCGCGCTCACGCCTGGATAGGCGGCAATCACCTGCGCCTGCTGCAGCACGTTCGCGGGATCGTTCGGCGTGTGCTCGGCGTCCAGCAGCAGCCAGTCGAAGCCGGCGCCGGCGCAGATCTCCGTGTTCAGCGGACCCATCAGGCTGACCCACAGGCCGTACTGCGTGCGCTTCTCGGCGATCGCCTTCTTGAAGGCGTTCACGGGTGTCTTCATGTGCTTGTCTCCTCTGCAAGATTCATTTGTTGAACAGCGCGTGCAGCGTGCTGTGCTTGGCGTCGTACACCTGGCCCGGGCTTTCGTCGACCTGCAGCGTGATGCCGATCAGCTCGCTGGCGAAGATCGGCGCGAAATGCGCCTTGACCACCTCCAGCAGGCTGTCGCCGGCGCGCTGCTTCACCTCGTCGCTGCGGCCCGCTCCCATGCGCACGTTGATGTACACGAAGGCGTAGTCCTCGTCGTCCTTGTCCGCCACGGCGTAGTACGCCGCAGGATAAGCCAGCACGCGCGTGCCGCCGGTGGGGAACACCTGCTTGCCCTCGTCGTCGAGGATGGAGAGCATGCGGTTCGCCAGCTTGCGGCACAGCGCGCCCATGTTGGTCTTGGTTTCGACGTTGCCGGTGTAGAGGATGACGCAGTGGGGCATGACAATGGGGGTCAGGTTCCAATTCAATCCGTCACAGCCGCTGGCCGATGTGGGTGTAGCCCTCGGCGGAAGACGCCTGCGCCTTCGGGATGGCGTCGCCTTCCACCGGGGTCACCGGGAACACCGCGTTGATCTGGCCGGTGCCCGACGCGCCGAAGTACGGCGTGACGACTTCGGCCTGGCCATCGTAGTCCGACCAGCCCAGGGCGCCGAGCAGCATCGCCGTGTCGTGCATGAAGCCTTCCCCGTGTCCCTTGGCCGCGTACTCCGGGAGCATGCCGCAAAATTGCTTCCACTCGCCGGCCTGCCACATGCGCACCACTTCATGGTCCAGCGCTTCCAGGAAGGGGCTCCAGATCTTGAACGCGTACTCCGGGGCCAGCCCGTTCTGGGCGAAGCGATGCGACAGCGACCCACTTGCGAAGAACGCCACCGTGCCGTCGTAGTGGTCTTCCACCGCGCAGCGCATCGCCCATCCGAGGCGCGCGCTGTCATTGAGGTAATGCGCCTGGCAGAGCGCCGACACCGACACCACCCGGAAGTGCTGGTCGGTGTTCATATAGCGCATGGGCACAAGGGTGCCGTACTCCGGCGCCAGCGTGGTGCGCTCGTGCGCCAGCGTCTCCACGCCGTAGTCGTTGCAGACCTCCGCCAGCAACTTGCCGAGTTCCGGGTTGCCGGGAAACTCGTACGCCATGTTGCTGATGAAGTGCGGCAGCTCGTTGCTGGTGTACAGCCCCTTGAAGTGCGAGCCGCAGTTCACGTGGTAGTTGGCGTTGACCAGCCAGTGCGTGTCGAACACCACGATGGTGTCCACGCCCAGCGCGCGGCAGCGCCGGCCGATCTCGACGTGGCCGTCGATCGCGTCCTGCCGCGAGCCGTGCCGCGCGCCCGGCAACTCGCTCAGGTACATCGACGGAACGTGCGTGATCTTCGCTGCCAGCGCCAGTCTGCCCATGGTCAGGTCCCCCAGTGCGGGATGTGATGACTACCCATCGATACCGCTATGTTCTTCGGCTCCAGGAACACCTCGTAGCTCCACGTCCCGCCCTCGCGCCCGGTGCCGGACGCCTTGGTGCCGCCGAAGGGCTGGCGCAGGTCGCGCACGTTCTGGCTGTTCACGAAGCACATGCCGGCCTCGATGGCCGCGGCGACGCGATGCGCGCGCCCGATGTTCTCCGTGAACACATACGAGGACAGGCCGTAGGGAATGTCGTTGGCAATGCGGATCGCGTCGGCCTCGTCCTGGAACGGGATGAGGCAGGCGACCGGGCCGAAGATCTCGTCCTGCGCGATCTTCATGCCGTTGTGCACGTCGGCGAACACCGTCGGCACGACGTAGTTGCCCTTCGTCACCCGGCCGGGCAGTGCGGGCACGTCGAGGCCCCCGCACAGCAGCGTCGCGCCTTCCTTCGTCCCCAGCTCGATGTAGCTACGTACCTTCGCCAGGTGCCCCTGCGAGATCATCGGCCCGATGATCGTCTTCTCGTCCAGCGGATCACCGACCGCGATGCGCTTCGCGCGGGCGGCGAACTTCTCCGCGAACGACGCGTAGACCGACTGCTGCACCAGGATCCGGCTGCCCGCGGTGCAGCGCTCGCCGTTGTTGGAGAAGATCATGAAGACGGCGGCGTCGAGCGCCCGATCCAGGTCCGCGTCCTCGAACACTACGAAGGGCGACTTGCCGCCCAGCTCCATGCTGAACTTCTTCAGCCCCGCTTCCTTGACGATGCGGTTGCCCGTCGCGGTGGAGCCCGTGAAGGAGATCGCGCGCACGTCCGGGTGGCGCACCAGCGGCTCGCCCGCCTGCTTGCCGTAGCCGTGCACGATGTTCAGCACGCCCGCGGGAATGCCCGCCTCCATTGCCAGCTCCCCCAGCCGCGCCGCCGTGAGGGGCGACAGTTCGCTCATCTTCAGCACCGCGGTATTGCCGAATGCCAGGCAGGGAGCCACCTTCCACGTCGCAGTCATGAAGGGCACGTTCCACGGCGACACCAGCGCGCACACCCCCACCGGGTGGAACAGCGTGTAGTTCAGGTGCGTCGGCGTCGGATAGGTGTGGCCATCCACGCGCGTGCACATCTCGGCGAAATAGTAGAAGTTGTCGGCCGCGCGCGGCACGAGCTGCTTGCCCGTTTGCGCGATGACCTGTCCCGTGTCGTCCGTTTCGGTGCGCGCGATCTCCGGCACGTTCTTCGCGATCAGGTCGCCGAGCTTGCGCACCAGCTTCGCCCTCTCCGTGGCAGGCAGGCCCGACCAGTTCGGGAACGCCGCCTTCGCCGCGGCGACCGCAGCGTCGATCTCCCTTTCACCGCCGGAGCCCACCTCCGCCAGGACCTCCTGCGTGGCCGGGTTCACCGTTTCGAAATACTCGCGGCCCGCCACGGCCTTGCCGGCGATGAGGTGGTCGATGCGCATCTCAGGAGCCTATCGTGTTCATGAGAGCGCCGATGCCCTCGATCTCGGTGACCACCACGTCGCCTGGCTGGCAGTCGACCACGCCGTCCGGCGTCCCGGTGAGGATCACGTCGCCCGGGTTCAGCGTCATGAAGGACGAGAACCATTCGACGAGGAAGGGGATGTCGAAGACCATGTCCTTCGTGTTCCCCTGCTGCGTGACCTGGTCGTTGACGGTGGTCTTCAGCGCCAGCGCATGCGGGTTCGGCACGTCGGCCGCGTCGACGAACCACGGACCCAGCGGCGTCGCCGCATCGCGATTCTTGGCGCGCAGGTTCGGCCGGTACCAGTTCTCCAGGTAGTCGCGCACCACGTAGTCGTTGGCCACCGTGTAGCCGCCGACGAAGTCCAGCGCGTCCGCGCGCTTCACCTTCTTCGCCTTGCGCCCGATCACCGCCGCCAGCTCGCATTCGTAGTGCATGAACTTCACGCCGGCCGGGCGGCGCGTCACCTGCCGGTGCCCCGTCAAGGAGTGCTCGCCCTTGAGGAAGACCAGCGGCTCCTCCGGCGGCTTGAACGCCAGCTCCCTGGCATGGTCTGCATAGTTCAACCCCAGTGCGAGGATGGTCCGCGGCCGGTCGATGGGCATCAGCGGCGGCAGCCAGGTGACCTGGTCGGGCCAGACCCGCGTGCCGTCTTCCAGCAGGAGCTGGCCATCGCGGTCGGTGGCGCTGTGGACGATGCCGTTGTGGACGACGCGTGCGCGCTTCATGCGGCCTCCGCCACGAACAGGTTGGTCAGCGTGCCCAAGGCAGGCATCTTGACCTCCACGCGGTCGCCGGCGCGCACGCGCGGCCGGCCCACGTCGGTTCCGAGCATCAGCATGTCGCCGGGGGCGAGGGTCATGAATTCGCTGACGTCCGCCAGCAGCTGGTCCGCGGGTCGCACCATCTGCGAGAAGCGGACGGTCTGCTTCAGCTCGCCGTTGACCCGCACTTCGACCTTGAAGACGGCCGGGTCGCCGGCTTCGTTGCGCGCGCGGATGCGGTCGCCGATGCCGAGGAAGCCGTCGAGCGCGTTGTACTTCACCGGCGGGCGGTAGAAGCTGTCATGCGGGATGGAGACATCGTTCATCAGCACGAAGCCTTCGATCTCGGTGGCCGATCGCATGACGATGGCCACCGTGGCGCCGACTTCCACCTCGGCAACGTGCGCGGGGACGGCAATGGTGCCGCCGTTCTCCGTCCACGTGTTGGCCGGCTTCACGTACAGCACCGGCGCCTGCGGCGGCGCCTTGTATGGCGCTTCGTTCATCTGCGCACCCAGGGCATCGAGCTCGCCGCGGAAATTCATCCGCGTGCCGTAGACCGTGCCGCGCTTCATGACGCTCATGGCTGTTCCAGTGTGATCAGTTGGTCCAGCAGCTCGTAGAGCTGCGCGAGTTTCTGCTTGCCCAGCGACTGTTCGAGCCACTGGTAATGGCTCTCGACGGTGTACGACAGCCGCTCGACCATCTTGCGGCCCTTGGCGGTGGCCTCGACCACCGTGCGGCGCTGATCGGCCGGGTCGCGCGTGCGGCGCACCAGGCCGTCGCGCTCCATGCGCGCCAGCACGCCGGTCAGGCTGGGGCCCAGGATGTAGGCCTCGCGCGCGACGCGGCCGATTTCGACCGTCCCATGTTCGCCCAGCACGCGCAGCACGCGCCACTGCTGGTCCGACAGTCCGTGCTCCCGCAGGCTGGGCCGGGTGTGCGCCAGCACCGACTCGCGCGCCTGCAGCAACAGGCGCGGCAGGTTGCGGTGGCTGAAAGTCGTGCTGACGGCGGCAGGCATCGGCGGCGGGTGCGAATCGATATTTAACATGTTAAATGTTTCGCGCGCGGGGTCAAGCGGGAGGTTACCCCGCGCCGAACTCTGCCGTGCCACGCTGCAGCCCTACACTTGCCGCATGGCGAAGGACAAGACGGTCTACACCTGCACGGAATGCGGGGGCAGCACGCCCAAATGGCAGGGCAAGTGCCCGAACTGCGGGGCGTGGAACAGCCTGATCGAAGGCGTGGCGGAAGCGGCAGGCAACCAGCGGCACCGTTTTGCGTCGCTCGCCCCGGCCTCCGAAGTCGCCGTCCTCGCCGACATCGAGGCGGCGGAAGTGCCGCGCACCCCTACCGGCATCGATGAGCTGGACCGCGTGCTGGGCGGCGGCATCGTCGAAGGCGGGGTGATCCTGATCGGCGGCGACCCGGGCATCGGCAAGTCCACCTTGCTGCTGCAGGCGCTGGACGGCCTGCAGCGCGCCAGCGTGCCGACCTTGTATGTCACCGGCGAGGAAAGCGGCGCGCAGGTCGCGCTGCGGTCCCGGCGGCTGGGGCTCGACGCGTCGCAGGTGAAGGTGCTGGCGGAGATCCAGCTCGAAAAGATCCAGGCGACCATCCAGGCGCAGCAGCCCGCCGTGGCCGTGATCGACTCCATCCAGACCGTGTACTCCGACCAGCTCACGTCCGCACCCGGCTCGGTGGCGCAGGTGCGCGAATGCGCGGCCCACCTGACGCGCCTGGCCAAGGCCGGCGGCACCACCATCGTGCTGGTCGGCCACGTCACCAAGGAAGGCGCGCTCGCCGGCCCGCGCGTGCTGGAGCACATGGTCGATACCGTGCTGTACTTCGAAGGCGATACCCATTCCAGCTTCCGGCTGGTGCGCGCGATCAAGAACCGCTTCGGCGCCGTCAACGAGATCGGCGTCTTCGCGATGACCGAGAAGGGCCTGAAGGGCGTCGCCAATCCCAGCGCGATCTTCCTGTCGCAGCACAGCGAGCCGGTGCCGGGCAGCTGCGTGCTGGTCACGCTGGAGGGCACGCGCCCGATGCTGGTGGAGATCCAGGCGCTGGTGGACAGCGGTGGGCCGAGTCCGCGACGGCTCTCGGTGGGCCTGGACCGCGATCGCCTGGCGATGCTGCTGGCCGTGCTGCACCGCCATGCTGGCGTGGCCTGCATGGACCAGGACGTCTTCGTCAATGCGGTCGGTGGCGTGCGCATCAGCGAACCCGCGGCCGACCTGGCCGTGATGCTGGCCATCACCTCGTCCCTGCGCGGCCGGGCCTTGCCGAAAGGCTTTCTCGCCTTCGGCGAAGTCGGGCTGGCCGGCGAAGTGCGGCCCGCGCCGCGCGGCCAGGAGCGGCTGCGCGAAGCCGCCAAGCTGGGCTTTTCCGTTGCCATCGTGCCGAAGGCGAACGCGCCCAAGGGCAAGGCGCGCGAGCTCGAGGGACTGACCATCCATGCGGTCGAACGCATCGAGGAAGCGCTGGAAGTGGTGCGCGGCCTCCAGTGAACCCTCTGGGACAATCGGGCCCATGAACCTGCAGAAGATCTTCCTGCCCATCCTGGGCGTGGCCGTCGTGGCCGTGGCGTGGCGGTCCGCCGGCTGGGCGGGCGTGGCCATGGCGGTCGGCGGCATCGTGATGTGGATGCTGCTGCACTTCACCCGCATGATGAAGGTGCTGCAGCGCGCCTCGAACCGGCCGGTCGGCTACGTGGACAGCGCGGTGATGCTCAACGCCAAGCTGCGGCCCAAGGTCAACCTGCTGCACGTGGTGGCGATGACGCGCGCGCTGGGCGAGCAACTGAGCCCCAAGGACGAACAGCCGGAGGTCTATCGCTGGACCGACGGCAGCCAGTCGCACGTCACCTGCACCTTCCTGCACGGCAAGCTGGTGAAATGGGAGCTGGCCCGCCCGCAGGCGGCTGCGGGCGAGGGCGCGCAGCCCACCCCGTAAAATGGCCGGTTCCGCGAATTCCACCCCTAAGGACACCCCCATGAGCGTAGTACCCTCGATGGCCGACCGTGACGGCAAGATCTGGATGGACGGGGAGCTGGTCGACTGGCGCGACGCCAAGATCCACGTGCTCACCCACACGCTGCACTACGGTTGCGGCGCGTTCGAGGGCGTCCGTGCATACAACACGGTCAACGGCACTGCCATCTTCCGCCTCCAGGAGCACACCGACCGCCTGTTCAACAGCGCCAAGATCCTGCGCATGGAACTGCCCTTTTCGAAGGAGCAGGTCAACGAGGCGCAGAAGCAGGTGGTGAAGGCGAACAAGCTGGAGTCCTGCTACATCCGTCCGCTCACGTGGATCGGCTCGCAGAAGCTGGGGGTCAGCCCGCGCGGCAACCAGATCCACCTGATGGTGGCGGCCTGGGCCTGGGGCGCCTACCTGGGCGAGGAAGGCATGCAGCGCGGCATCCGCGTCAAGACCTCCAGCTACACCCGCCACCACGTCAACATCACGATGACGCAGGCCAAGGCGGTCAGCAACTACAGCAACTCGATCCTGGCCAACATGGAAGCGCTGGACGACGGCTACGACGAGGCGCTGCTGCTGGACGCGTCCGGCTTCGTCTCCGAAGGCGCCGGCGAGAACGTGTTCGTGGTCAAGGACGGCGTCGTGTACACGCCGGACCTGTCGGCCGGTGCGCTGAACGGCATCACCCGCAACACCACCATGCACATCTGCAAGGACCTCGGCATCGA
>JAJNBO010000329.1 GCA_021156245.1 Ramlibacter sp.
CTGCGATCTCCATGGCCCCCTGGTACGCATTGGCGCAGACGAAACGCTCGGCGTCGAATTCGCCGGGCAGATGTTCGCGCAGCAGCGACTGCCCGCGCTGGTCCGAGAGATCGTCTCCTTCGACGACGGCGACCTGCGGCGCCGGCAGCCCCAGGCGAGCGGCCAGCTGGCGGATCACCGCCGCCGCGCCGCGCGGGTTGGCCGCGCCGAAGTTGCCGACGATGGTGATGCCGTGCCGCAGGCAATCCGCGAGCACCGGCTCCAGTTGCTGCACGAGCGCCGGCTCGTACCCCAGCCGCGCATCGGCACGCCGCACCAGGTGCTGCAGCGCCAGCGTGCGCTCGGCCAGGTTCTCGAAGATCAGCGCGGCAGGGCCGCCGCGCTCCACGAGCGTCCGCACCACCGGCGCGGCCGCATCCACGCGGTCGCCCGAGAACCCGGCGCCGCAACCGATGGCGATTGCTTCCATGTGCGCGAGGATTCCCTTACTCGCCAGTGATCTTGCGTTCGCGCACGATGGTGCCCCACTTCGTCGACTCCTTCGTCATGAAGTCCGTGAGCTCGGCGCGAGAGGTGGGATGGGCCGTGAGGCCGAGCTTGCCCAGCGCGTCACGCACCTCGGGGTCGCGCAGCACCTTCACGATCTCCTGGTTCCAGCGGTCCAGGATGGGCGCCGGCGTCTTCGCCGAGGCGACGAAGGCATACCAGTTCAGCGCCTCGAAACCGGGGTAGCCCGATTCCGCGACGGTGGGGATGTTGGGCATGTACGCAGGCCGCGTCAGGCCGGTGGTGGCAAGCGGCGTCAGCTTGCCGGTCTCGATATGCGGCAGCGCCGTCGGCGGCGCGGCGAAATAGCCGGTGAAGCGGTTGGCCAGCAGGTCCTGCATGGCGGGGGCGCCGCCCTTGTAGGGCACGTGCAGCATGTCGGCCTTTATCTGCAGCGCGAACAGTTCGCCGGTGAGGTGCGAGGCCGAGCCCGAGCCGGTGGACGCGTAGCTCACCGCGTCCTTGCCCTTGCGCGCGGCCGCGACGAAGTCCGCCAGCGTCTTGATGCCGGCGCCGGCGTTGACCACCAGCACGTTGGGGAAGTGCACGCCGCCGGACAAGGGCGCGAGGTCCTTGAACGGGTCGTAGGGCAGCTTCATCATGTGCGGCGCGATCGTCAGCGGGCCGATGGAGCCCAGCAGGATCGTGGAGCCGTCGGTGGGGCCGTTCGCCACCAGCTGGTGCGCGATGTTGCCGCCGGCGCCCGCCTTGTTGTCGACCACCACGGTCTGGCCGATGTTCTCGCCCAGCTTCTTGGCCATCAAGCGGGCGGCCGCATCGGCGGCGCCACCGGGCGCGAAGCCGACGACCATGGTCACCGTCTTCTTCACCGGGAAGTCCTGTGCCAGGACGGAGGCGGTGGCGAGGGATGCGGCCACGCCCAGCAGGGCGAGGCGCAGCAGATGGCGCTTCTTCATTCTTGCGTCTCCTTCGTTTTCGGATGCTGCATTGTCGCGCGGGTTCGAGCGAGGCCGGGCGGCCGCTGTTGCGCCCAGGGTGCGATCGCCTCGAACGCGCGGGCGATCGCCAGCACCTGCAGGTCTCCGCGCGCCGGCCCCGCGATCTGCAGCCCCATCGGAAGGCCCTCCGCGTTGAAGCCGACCGGCACGCTCACCGCCGGCAAGCCGGCCATCGTGAATGGGGCCACGATCTCCATCCAGCGGTGATAGGTGTCCATGGCCACGCCGGCGATGGACTGCGGCCAGCGCAGCGCCGCGTCGAACGGGAACACCTGCGCGCTGGGCGCGGCGACATGGTCGAAGCGTTCGAAGAGGCGTGCGAAGGCCTGGTACACGGCCGAGCGCAGCGCGGAGGCTTCATACAACTGCGCGCCCGTGAGCTGCAGGCCCTGCTCCACTTCCCATTGCGCCTCCGGCTTCATCCGCGCACGCAGTTCCGGTTGCGCATGGATCGCGCGGAGCTTGCCGCCCGTGAGCATCTGGCGCAGGCGCAGCCAGGCCGTCCACGCGGCATCGCGCGGCACATCCAAGGTGCAAGGTTCCACGACATACCCGGCGGCTTGCAGCTTGCGCAGCGCGGCCTCGCAGAGGTCGCCGACGCCGGGCTCCAGCGGCAGGTCGGGCCAGATGCTCCCGAGCCAGCCGATGCGCTTGCCCGGCGGCACGCCGATGGGATCGGCCGCGTCGGGATCCGGCAACGCGTCCGCCAGTGACAGCGGCGCGCGGGCATCCCAGCCACTCAGGGTGCATAGCAGGCGCGCGACGTCTTCCGAGGTGCGAGCCATCGGTCCTTCGGTGCCCAGCTGCGCGTAGAACACATCCTCCGCGGGCACCGCAGGCACGCGCCCGCGCGACGGCCGCATGCCGACGACGTTGTTGAACGCCGCCGGATTGCGCAGCGACCCCATGAAGTCGCTGCCGTCCGCCACCGGCACCATGCCGAGCGCCAGCGCCACCGCCGCGCCGCCGCTGCTGCCGCCGGCCGACTTCGACGGGTCCCATGCATTGCGCGTCACGCCGAAGACCTCGTTGAAGGTGTGCGAGCCCAGCCCGAACTCCGGCGTGTTGGTCTTGCCGATGACGATGGCCCCCGCCCGCTTCATGCGCAGGACGAACAGTGCATCCGACCTGGCGATGCGCCGGCCGACCGCGAGGGACCCCTGGGTGGTGGGGAGGCCTTCCGCGTCGCTGAGGTCCTTCACCGCGACCGGAAAGCCGTGCATCCAGCCGCAGCGCTCGCCGCGGGCGAGCTGCGCGTCGCGCGCATCGGCTTCACGCAGCAGCGCGTCCGTGTCGCGCAGCGAGACGATCGCGTTGTGCTGCGGATTGAGGACAGCGATGCGCTGCAGGCTGGCCTGCATCAGCTCGCGGCACGACACTTCGCGCGCCGCGATGCGGCGCGACAGAGCGCCGGCATCGAGCGCCATCAATTCGTCAAGGTCCACTCTGGCTCCAGTTCGGTCGCGGCATCTTGCCGCACCGCCGGCGCCGCTGCACGCGGGAGTTCCCGGCTCAGCCCTGCTTCAGCACGAAGGGCAGGAACGCACGGCGGACTTCGCGTCGCCGAACGTGGGGTCGTACACGGTCCCGACCAGACCTTGTCGTCTTCGACCAGCAGGATGCGCATGAGTTGCGGATGCTACCCTCAGTTGCGCCCCCCGCCTTCTGCGCCGACAATACGCGGTCCATGTGCTTTGCCCTTTTCATCGGCGACCACCTCGCGCGCAGCGTGCGGGGCATCCCCGGTGCCCCTCCTGCCTGACCAAGCCGCGCGCCGCTCGGCCGCACCTCGCTTGCCGTCCTTTTCCAATACGCAGGAGTCATGCATGCCTGATCTGTTCGAGAACCCCATGGGCCTCATGGGGTTCGAATTCGTCGAATTCGCCTCGCCCGTCCCCAACCAGCTGGAGACGCTGTTTCCCAAGATGGGATTCACGCTTGTCGCCCGCCACCGGTCCAAGGACGTGCTGCTGTACCGGCAGGGCGACATCAACTTCATCGTGAACCGCGAGCCGAAGAGCCTCGCACACTACTTCGCGGCCGAGCACGGGCCGTCCGCCTGCGGCCTGGCGTTCCGGGTGAAGGATGCGCACAAGGCGTACGCGCGGGCGCTGGAGCTCGGTGCGCAGCCGATCGAGATCCCGACCGGCCCGATGGAGCTGCGGCTGCCCGCCATCAAGGGCATCGGCGGCGCCGCCCTGTACCTGATCGACCGGTTCGAGGACGGCAAGTCCATCTACGACATCGACTTCGAGTTCCTCGAGGGCGTGGACCGCCATCCGCGTGGCGTGGGCCTCACGGTGGTGGACCACCTCACGCACAACGTGTACCGCGGCCGCATGGCGCACTGGGCGGCCTTCTACGAGAAGCTGTTCAACTTCCGCGAGATCCGCTAC
>JAJNBO010000014.1 GCA_021156245.1 Ramlibacter sp.
GTCGGTCATTGCTAGAGCGTAGCCGAAAGCTGGTCGCACAAGCTTGCATCCCATTGCTGCATCACGGCGGGTAGTCAAGGCAATCCAGCGGCGGCGCGGGCGGAGGGGTGGTCCGCCACGCTTCGCCAGTCGTCAGGCAGGGCGATCCTGTTTTCTCGTCAGAGGGGATCTGGTCACAAGACTGCGTCCGCCCGAACATGCCGACATGAATCCAGCTCTAGCAGCGGAACGGCCGTCACCTGCCAGAACCTTCGGACTACTAATCCGATGTGTACCGCGTCGTGGCCCACTGGCCCACGCCAGCTTCCGCAACCCATACCACCAGACCAGTCACGTGACATGTCACACCTGTCACGTGACCTGGCACGCCACCTGTCACGCCACCTGTCACGCCACCTGTCACGCTACCTGTCACGCTACCCGTCACGGCCTGAGGCGGGCGTCCCGGCGAGTACCGACGTCGACGTCTAACGTGCCATCTTCCGGAGCACCAAGGCCTGGCGGTTGCCGGCGGCGGTTGAAGTGACCACAGGCCAAGTCCGGGCCTCCGGCTACGGCGTCTGGGATTGCCTAGGGATTCGGGAGGTTCAGGGTGGTTCAGGGTGGTTCATGCCCAAGTGGTCCCCAGTTTCCACGTCCCGCGGCTTTCAGGACCGAGGTCCCGAGGTCCCGAGGTCCCGAGGTCCCGAGTTCCCGAGTTCCCGAGTTCCCGAGTTCCCGAGTTCCCGAGTTCCCGAGGTTCCCGAGGTCTCAAGGTCCCAGGGTCTCGGGATCTCGGGGTTTCGGGGTTTCGGGGTTTCGGGGTTTCGGGGTTTCGGGGTTTCGGGGTTTCAGGGTCTCAGGGTCTCAGGGTCCCAGGGTCCAAGGGTCCCAGGGTCCCAGGGTCCAAGGGTCCAAGGGGTCCAAGGGGTCCAAGGGGTCCAAGGGTCCAAGGGTCCCAGGTGCCTAGGTGCCTAGGTCCCAACGTCCCAAGGTCCCAAGGTCCATAGGTCGCAGGGTTCCAGACCGGGTCCGGTGGTCCTAGAGCCGCAGGCTGGTAGTGGTGTGTGCTCGAACAGGCGCGCAGGTTGCAGGTTTCAGGGGGGGGGTGCAACCTAAGGTGCAACCACGTTTTCACCGATCAAAGAGGCACCATCAGGGATGCCGCTAGGGGGTGCAACCTGCCACCTTGGACCCATAGGCGGAGGTCCCCGGGGTACCCTTGGGGTGGGAGAAAAGGGGCCCCAACTGTCTCTTTCTTTGGCCCTTTGTTGCTTTGTAGGGTACCCCTGCGCCGTCGATGTGACCCGGCGGAGTATCAATCCGTCGACAGGTTTCGTACGGGTCGGCCGGCTGCTACCGCGATGCCAACATCCGCCAACACCTGCTGCAGGTGCGTCCCAAACAACTTCGGATTCTCCGCAAAAGGAAAGTGACCCAGCCCATGCATCACACGAAACACTGCGCCTGGGATCTTGGCCGCCGTCTCCTCCGACCGCTCGGCAGTACACGAGTAGTCGTATTCGCCGGTGAGCATGAAGAGCGGGCACTTCCGGGTGTCGATATGGCCGACGCGATCGCGCGCGTCCCACTCCCCAGAGTAGAAGCTGATATCCCCGCGAAAGGTCGCAAAGCCGCCCTGAGAGTAGTGCCACCATACCTCCTGCGCGCACTCCGCGGGACTCTGGGGCGCCATGAGCCCCTCCACCCACTCCGGACTGAAGATGGCCTGGTTGACCTGGGGATGGAACGCCCAGGGCACGTTGCGTCCCTGCACATGGTCGCTGGCTTCGCAGGCCACGATGGCGGAAAAGGCCTCGGGATGACGAAGCGCAAGTTCGAGGCAGATCTCGCCGGACATCGAAGCGCCCAGCAAGATGGGTTTGCGAAGACCCGCGGCCTGGATGAAACCCATCACCAAGTCCACGTACAGGTCAGTGGTCAGCGACCAGCTTCCGGGGATGGCGCCGGTCGGGGGTGGACTCTTGCCGTGCCAGGGCAGGTCGAAGGTTACGAACCTGTAGCCCGAGAGGCCGGGTTCGGCCATGAGTCGGTGGAACTGGCGATTGTCGGAGCCGGCGGTGTGCAGCCCCAGGATCACCGGGCCCTCCCCCGCGGACTCGTAGTAGATCTTGTAGGGCCCACCGTCGGCGGCGACTTCAACGTAGGAACCGATGGGTGCGCGCCTGCCCAACGACTCCTCAGGGGTATCGAGCGCTGCGCGCAGCGACGGCGGAACGGGCTCCGGGAAGCCCGATGCGAGCCACTTTCCGATCTCCAGAACTCTCCGGACCAGATGACACGATTGAACGAAGCGAAGCATGTCCCCGCGAACCTCGAATCCAGGGATTCGCATCAGCATCGCGAAGATGGACTGGTGGTGCCGGACCGGGAGCGGAGCAAGGTACTTCGCCCAGATCTCCTCGGATGCGGCGACCGCGAATTCCGATGAGTTGGAGGCCGAGCCGTCAACGCCATGGAGCTCGCCTTCGTGGAACCGAAAGTCCGCCGCATGGGTGCCTGCCTGAATCGTGAAGGCGGCAGACCACGGTCCCTTCCACGCAGCAAGGACCGCATCGGAGGCGCACGCGCGGACCCACTTGTCAGTGAATTCTGGCCAGCTGTCCGTTGGCCAACCCGGGCAGCGCGTAGCGTCCAAGATTCGATTCAAGAAAAGCTCCTGGTGTTGCAATGGCGACGATGACCACCGCCACGGATCAAGTCGCGGGAATGCGGTACAGACGGGCGGCGTTGTCGTGAAACAGCGCTCGCCGCTCGGATTCAGAAAGTCCGGAGGCGACCCGCTTGAAGGCATTCCACAGAACGCCGTAACCTCCCAAGCTGCGATCCACGGGGAAGTTGCTCTCGAACATGCAACGCTCGGAGCCGAAAAGATCGAGGGTCGTATCCACGAGCGGCTGCCATTCACGCGCCAGTTGCTCGGATGAAGGAGGTCTCGGTTGCGACACAAAGTCGTAGCCGAACACCGCGGTGCCAAACCCACCGATCTTCACATGCACGTTGGGGCACGCCGCAAGTACCCGTATGCGCGCTTCCCATTCCTTGCGTGCGCGCTCGGGGTCATCTTGATAGTCGCCCACCCCGAGCAGCCCGCCTATGTGGTCGAGTACCAAGGGCACGTCCGGGAACGCCCTCGCCAGCTCAGCCACCTCCAGGATTTGAGGGTGATAGATCCAGGCATCGAATGACAACCCGTGGTGTGCCAGACGCCCGTAACCGCCGCGAAAGGCAGGATCCCCGTAGAGACCTTTCATTGGTCGCGCGAGCACGCCGTGGCGGAAGCCGGAGTGCCAGGCGCCACTGTTGCGGATGCCGCGCAGGCGCCCGTCAGACGCCTGTTCCAGCGCGAAAAGAATCTCGTCAACGGCGCTGTGTCGCAGGTCCGCATAGCCAACGATTCCCGCGGCAATGCGCGGAGACCCGGCTCGGCCGTTCCGTGTTGCCGCGACCACGGCCTCCACCTCGCCGACCGGCTTCAAGTGTTCGGGCCCGTCCTGCCGGTAGCGCCACGCGCACTGAATATAGACCGTTGCCCGGAGGTTATGCCCCTGTGCGTCCGCCACCAGGTCAGGCGGCATGTAGCCGCCCCAGTGCTCGGAGAAGTGATGGTGCGCGTCGAGGATCGGCAGTTCGGGCAGCAAAGGCTCCTCGCGGCTGGCCTGCAGCCAGCGCGCATCGGGCTGCTTGTGGACGATCACCGGCAGTTCCGTGGCCGCATCAATGGACATGTCAGACTCCCAAGTAGGCTTTGCGGACGTACGGGTCTTCGAGAAGTTCCTCGCCCTTGCCTGATTTCACGACCTCGCCGTGCTCCAGGGCATAAGCGTTGTGAGCAAGGCGCAAGGCCAGCCGCGCGTTCTGTTCCACCAGCACGATCGACATGCCCTCGTGGTTCAGCCGCCGGATCGCATCGGCAATTTCGGACACGACCTTCGGCGCTATTCCGAGGGAGGGCTCGTCGAGCATCAGCAGGCGAGGACGCGCCATAAGCGCGCGGCCGATGGCCACCATCTGCTGTTCGCCCCCCGACAGGGAACCGGCGAGCTGGCTGCGTCGCTCGTGGACCCGGGGGAACAACGCGTATACGCGCTTCAGCGATTCATCGCGCTCCGCGCGAGAGCCGACCGTGTGCGCGCCGACCAGCAGGTTCTCCAGCACGGTCATGCGGCCGAACAGGCGCCGGCCTTCGGGCGAAAGGGCGATCCCGCGCTGCACGCGCGCCTCGGGCGCAAGCTTCTGGATCTCGGCATCCTGGAACCGGATGGCTCCGCCACTGCAGGACACCAGCCCGGCAACGGCTTTGAGCGTGCTGCTCTTGCCTGCGCCGTTCGATCCGATCAGCGCCACCAGTTCGCCGCGACCGAGGCGGAAGCTCACACCGCGCACGGCGGCGAGGCCTCCGTAGTGAACCCGCAGGTCCCGGACGTCAAGCATGTGCATGGTCGGGGGCTCCAAGGTAGGCCTCGACGACGGCCGGGTTATCGCGAAGTTCCTCCGGCGTGCCCTCGGCGATCTTCTCGCCCTGCACGAGCACCACGATACGTTCGCAGATCTCCATGACGATCGCCATGTGGTGTTCCACCAGGAGGATGGTCAAGCCCTGCTCGTCGCGCAGTCGCCGCAGCAGGCGCGTGAGCTCCCGACACTCCTCGTGGTTCAGGCCCGCGGCAGGTTCGTCCATCAGGAGCATCGCCGGGCTCGTCGCCAGCGCGATGGCGATGCCCAGCTTCTTCTGCAGGCCGTAGGCAAGCGTCCCGGCTGGCGCCTCGCGCCATGCCTGCATGCCGACAACCTGCAGGATGCGCTCCACTTCGCTGGACGCCTGTGCGGAATCGAGCAGACCCGTCTTCCGGAGCATGAGCCGCTGGGGCCCCGAACCCTGCACGCGCGTGAGCATTGCGTTGCGGATGTTCTCCTCCACGCTGTCGGTGGCGTAGGTGGTGGTCTGCTGGAAGGTCCTGGCCAGGCCGCGCTTGACGATGGCGCTGGGACGCATGCCGGTGACCTCCGCGCCGTCGAAGCGAACGTGCCCCGACGTTGCGGGCAGGACGCCGCTGATGACGTTGAACGCAGTGGTCTTCCCTGCGCCGTTGGGTCCGATGAGCCCCGCGATGCGGCCGCGCGGCACCGAGAAGCTCAGGTCCTTGACTGCCGCAAGGCCGCCGAAGCGCTTGGAGAGGCCATCGACCTCGAGCAGGACGGTCATCGGGACGCCCTCCTCTCGCGCAGCAATTGCGCCAGGCTGGCGATGCCACCTGGCAGGAAGCGCAGGATCAGGATCAGCGCCGCGCCATAGAACATGTGCTGCGTCTGGACCGCGCCGCGGAACAGCTCGGGCAGGGGCGTGAGCACGACGGCGCCCACCACGGGCCCATACAGTGATTTGCGGCCGCCGATCACCAGCATGGTGATGAATGCGACCGATGAGGCCGTGTTGAACGACTCCGGCGAGATGAAGCCGATGTAGCGCGCGGTCAGCATGCCGCCCAGCGCGGCCAGCATGCTCCCGCCGGCATAGGCCACCAACTGCAGGCGCAGGACGTCGAGGCCCGTGGACTCCGCCAGCGCCGGGTTCGCCGCCACCGCGTTCATCGCATGTCCCAGGGGCCGTGCGAACAGCCACACCATGCCGGCGACCGAGACCGCGGCCAGCACGAGGGCCAGGCCGTAGAAGCGCTCGCGGGTGTCGAAGGCGAAGCCGCCCAGCTGCAACGGCGCGATCCCGGCGATACCGCTGGCCCCGCCCGTCACGCTGACAGCATCCAACAGGATCAGGCGAACCAGCTCCGCGAACGCAAACGTCACGAGCACGAAGTACACACCTTTGAGGCGCAGGATGACCCAACCGAGCAGCGCCGCGACGACTCCAACCGCTAGCAGCGCGACCGCGGTCGACGACAGCACGCCCAGGCCCGCACCCTGCGCCAGCAGGACCGACCCATAGGCGCCCAACGCGGCCGGTGCGGAATGACCGAAGGAAAGCTGTCCGCAACGGTCGATCAGCGACAGGCCGTTGACGATCACGATATTGATGCACGCGAGGATGGCCAGGTGCAGGACGAACTGCCCCCCGGTCCACGGAAGCACGGCCAGCGTCAAGACGACGGCGCCCGCCGCCAGCGGACCTGGCCGCCGCCAAGCCGGCGCCACTGCCGGCGCCAAATCAATGGTCTGTGCGCTCATGTCAAGCTTCTCCGCGCCCGATCAACCCGCGGGGGAACGCGAGCATTCCGACGACGACGAGGATGAAGATGAGCATGTCCGCCGTGCTGCTGCTCAGGAATAGCGACGAGTAGCTTTCCAGCAGGCCTAGACACAGGCCGGCGACGGCTGCGCCAGGAATGCTTCCCAGACCGCCGAGGATGACCACCATGAAGGCCTTAAGCAGCGGGGTGGCTCCCATGAAGGGCGACACCGAAAACAGGGGGGCCATGAGTGCCCCTGCCACTGCCGCGAGGCCGATGCCAAGCCCGAAGCCGAGCGGGTAGTAGATCTTCGAGCGCACACCCTGGATCGATGCGATCTCCGCGTCCTCCACCACTGCGCGCAACCCCCGGCCCGCGGCCGAGTGCTTCAGGAACGCATACAGCAGCAGCAGGACCACCAAGGCAAACCCCACGACCAGTAGCCGCGAATTTGCCACCGTCACCCCCAGGAAGGAGGTCGCTCCGGGCGCGACGGACGGCATGGAGACCGGATCCGGCCCGAATGTCATCAGCGCAGCGTTCTGCAAGATCAGCGCAAGGCCGATGGTGGTGATCATGCCGTTGAGCTCGTCGCGACGGAACGGCTTCAGCACCAGCCATTCCACGAGGCTGCCGAAAGCGATCGCCAGCGCGGCGCTGAGCGCTACCGCAACCAGGAAAGGCAACGACAACTTCACCACCAACGCATAGGCGGCGAACGCCCCCAGCATGTAGAACTCGCCATGCGCGAAGTTGACCATCCGCATCACGCCGAAGACCAAGGTGAAGCCGACCGCCATGAGGAGGTACAGGAGACCGACGACGAGTCCATTGACCGTCGCCTGGCCCAGAAGCACGTGCCAATCCATGTCAGCCAATCCCGGGGTTTGTCGCAGAGGCGGTCGCCTTCACTTGCAGCCCTGGACCACCGTGCATCGGGCGCGCACCACTTCCGCACCGTTGCGGATCTCGGCGATGTAGAACGGAACCGCCAGCTGGTGGTCAACCCCGTAGTTCGCCTTGCCGGTCCAGTCGAGCGTGCCGAGGACGCCCGAGTACCCGCGCAGCTTGACCAGTTCTGCACTGACGCGGCTGGTGTCGGTCACCGTGCCTGCCTTGCGCATGGCCTCGAACAGCATGTTGGTGTAGTCGTAAAAGGCGGGGCTGAACCCGTTGGGCGCTGTCTTGTACTTCGCCATGTACATATCCAGGTAAGACTTGGTCGCGGGCGAGGACGGATCGAGGACGGCGTGCACCAGCGTGCCCTCCACGGCCTCCTTGCCAGCCACTCCGACGATCTCCGCAGTCGCAGGGCCACCGGTTCGCACGATGCGGCCTTTGAATCCGAGCTCGCGCGCCTGCTTCGTCATCAGGCCCGCCGTCGACGGCGAGTTGCCATTGAGCTCGATCGTGTCGATTCCACGCGCCAGCATGCGCGTGAGCAGGGGCACGAAGTCGACGCGGTCGCGCTCGTAGAACTCCTTGACAGACAGCTCGCCGCCCGCCTTCTTGTATGCAGCCTCCAGATCACGGGCCAGTACCTGCCCGGTTTCATCGTTGGGACAGAGCGCGCCGGCCTTCTTCACACCGTGGTTCTTCACCAGCCAGGTTACCTGGTGCTCGGAGAACTCCAGGGTGGTGATCACCGGCCTGAAGCTGTAAGGCTTCTCGTTCGACAGCGCTTTGTTGGTGAAGCCAAGCGTCGCCGTCATGACCTGGTTTTTCTCGGTGATGGGTTGCACGGCGAGCAGCGGCGCCGATCCCGTTGGCCCGATCATGAACTTGACCTTGTCCTCGAATACCAGGCGGTTCGCCACCGTGACCGCTTCACCGGCCTGGTACTTGTCGTCGTAGGCGACGATCGCGACCTTGTACTTCTTGCCACCAACATCGAGGCCACCCGCGGCGTTGACGCGGTCCGCGGCGAGTTCGGCCGCATTCTTCATCGCCTGTCCCCACGCGGCGCCCGGCCCGGACAGGGTTACGTGGGCACCGATCTTGAGGGTGTCCTGGGCCCATGCCGGCAGCGCGGCCGCGGCGATCAGCGTCGTGAGCGTAAGGTGTGCGAAGCGATGCATCGTTGTCTCCTGGATGGTTGGAATGGCGCGGCCCATTCTTTCCAAGAGAGGCGGTCAAGCCCAATCAACAATGCGGATGCACTTATTGGATCCAGCTATAGCCGCGCCGACGCGACCTCAGATGAGAACGGAGAATTCCCGATGGAGGTGGTCGCGGAAGCTGCGCATCGCGCTCGTGGGAACGGTGCGCCTCGCAACGATGCTCCCGTAGGTGCGCACCGCCTGGAAGTCGGCCAGTTCGATCAGCGTGCGCGTCTCTCGCGCATTCACCTGCGCCATGGACCGGGGTAGCAAGGCCACCCAGGCGCCGGTATCCACCATGCCCATCAGCGTCGGCAACGTGGAGGCCGTTGATGCCTCCAGGGAAGCGCCGAAGCGGACGAACTCCGCGGCCAACCGCTCCCGGAGGTTCGTGTAGCGGTCCAGGAAGATCAGCCGGTACGGCAGGACGTGCCGGAGGGTGACGGATTGCTCCTTGGCCAGAGGATGCTTCGTCGGCACCACCAGCACCATGGGCTCCTCCGCCAGGAGCTGGAACTGGAGGTTGTCGTAGTCGCCATCGACCGCCGTCACGCCGATGTCCGCGGCACCGTCGCCGATGGCCTTGAGAAGACTTTCGAAAGTCAGGTCCCGTAGCACGACCTCGACGTCCGGATACCGCTCTGTGTACGACTGGATGATGGCCGGCAGGAACGTGGCGGCCAGCATCGGCGTGGCCGCGATCACGACGCGGTTGCGCGCAGCCTCGGATCGATCCCGGAATTGCCGGAGCACACCGTAAAGCCCTGCGAGCGCCTCCTGTGCGGCCGTCCGAAGCAGTTCCCCGTCCCCGGTGGCCTTGATGCTCCGCGTGGTGCGTTCGATCAGTTTCACGCGCAGGACGTCTTCCAGGCGCTTGATGCGGCTCGACACGGAGGGCTGCGAAATGCAAAGCCGCTCTGCAGCACGGCTGAAGCTCCCCTCCTCCAGAACGACCAGGAAGGTTTCGAGTTCGGGCAGGTGGAACCGAAGTTGCGGATGTCTGATGCTCACGGTGTCCTCGACAGGGAGGATAGCCGAAAGCGTCTCAGCCCTTCAGCAACTCGGCAATCTTGCGAACGGGCGTGTCCCGCTGCGCGGAGAGCAGCGCATCGAGAAGGCGTCCAACGCGGGAAGCCGGCAACACCACACCTGCCGTGCCCTGGAACTTTGCGATGATGTCGTCGCGGGAAAGGGCGCGCTCGCCGCTGCCCAGGTTCACGGGGATACGCCGTGTGTACGTCGTGCCGGAACGCAGCTGGACCGTCACCGCACCGGAGAAGTGTTTCGGGAATGCGGTGTTCTCCTCGAGGACGCACGTGATGCGTGGCGTCAGGGCGAGCGTTCGGGGATCGGAAAGACTGTCTGCATCCAGTTCTGCCAGGCCGAAGCGTCCCCGCAACAGGCAAGTGGCGACGACGTACTGCGCGCTGAACTTTCCTTCGTAGTCAGAGCGCGGCACGGCCTTGGCCGCTGCCGGTTCCGCCACGATGGGCAATGTGGCCGCCGGCAACTCGCAGGTGACCCTTTCGATATCGGGCGTCTGCCCCAGTTCCGCGTGCAACTGCAACGCCGCTTCGGCGGCCCCATGGATGAAGTGGCAGACCGGGTACGGCTTGATGGCCGTGTCCAGCATGGCGTACCGCTCCCCCAGTCCGGCGGTGATCGATTCGAAGTCGACGTCGGCGAGATGCTGCTGCACGTGCGTTTCGAAGAAGCCGAAACGTCCTTCGTACGCCCGCTGCGGCGCAAGGAACCCATGCCGCATCAGTTGCGCTGCGGTGATTCCGGACATCGCTCCCCACCCCGGATGCAGGCGCTTGGTCCAGGCCCCGTTTTCGAGGAACACCTGCACGCCGGCCGACGTGCTGGCCGCAATACCCTGCGCGCCGACGATCTGTTCGGGGGACAGGCCGAACAATCTGCCGGCCACCACGGCTGAACTGAAATGGGACAGCAGGCCGGTCGCATGGAAACCCGCATGATGGAAGCCCCCGGAAACGGATTGGCCGAGTCGGATGCACGTTTCCATGCCGGCGACGTAAGCAGCTATCAGCTCCCCCCAGGTGGCGTTCTGGGTCTCCGCCACGGCGAGTGCCGCCGGGAAGCTGGCAACCGTGGGATGCACGATGCTCGCAGGGTGCGTATCGTCGAAGTCCAGGCCGTGCAGCAGATAAGCGTTCGCCAGCGCGGCATCCCGGGGAGAGAGTCGCAGCTTGCTGCCGATCACTGTCGCCTCACCGCCGCCACCGATGGCGGAGATGCCGTTGAGGGCCGGCGCGGCGTACGGGAAATGATGCGACGCGAAAGCCAATCCAATGCCGTCGACGATGTGATGGACGGACTTGGTCCAGACTGCCTGTGGAATGTCGGCGGTCCGCAGTTCAACGGCAAATCGGGCCAGTCGGCCGGCAATATGGTCGTCGAGGCCAAAGTTGGATGCTGCCATGCGAAAAGTGTCCTGGGCGATGATGAAGGCTCAGATCGGAACTTCGATGTCGAGCAGCGGTGCATGCTGCTGCGCGCCGTAGATGTCGGTGTCCCCGACGGCCCCGGATGGAATGCGCCGCGGAATGGTCGCCTTCCAGGCCAGCGCCGGAGGATATTCGGTGAACTGGACGTCGGCCTCCGGCACACCATACAGCTCGGCGATCAAGGCGGGCCGGATCACGCTGGTCGCTCGTACACGCTCGAACAGCGCGGGATCGTCGAACATGATGTCCAGCGTGATGTGGAACGGCCCGGCGTTCTTGCTCTTGCAGGCCTTCGCAATGTCCTTCAGGCGCGTCATGCGGTCGCTCCGACTTGTTCGTATTCGATGGGAAACATCCCCAGGGGATCGTCGGTCTCCAGCACGTGCTGCAACATGAATTCGTAGATCGGTCCCCGCTCGATGTCCGACGGCGAAAACGGAAATGCCATGTTGCCCTCACGGCACATCCGACCGGGGAAATCGGAGTGCAACAGGGTCACGCGCGCCAGGGACAGGGCGGCATTGGCAATCTCCTGTGACTTTCCGACGACTTCCGCGATGATGAACAGCTCCAGCGGGTCCCCGTCCTTGCGCGGTTCCCAGCTGCCCATCACGCCATTGCGCCCATAGACCCGGAGCACGAGCTGGTAGTCCTCGACAGAGATGCCGAGCGCGCGAACCTTGGTGGCGGTGGACTCCCGGACAAAAGTGAGGAAGCTGTCGATCTGGCCGATCAGTCCCGGGTCTCGGGTGGCCGCGAAGGTCACGGCGCTGTAACCGACCCGCCTGGCGCCCTCCAGCTTGATGGTGTACGGCATCGGCTTCCACCGCATGCCCGTGACACGGACCACCCTGTCGTCGACGGCCTGGATGCGGCAGTCCTGGCTGTCGACCACTCCGCCCGGTTCGTAGCGGATGACGGGACTGGCATTCTCATGCAACGCCTGCACGGCCACGCTCATCGGGGTACAGCGGAGCTCGGGATTCAGCGGCTGCGCCTGTACGTAATCTTCGCCCACTTCGACCAGCAGGCAGTCGTGCTTCTTGGGAATGGCCGCATTGCAGGCGCATTCGAGGATCTTCCCCGCGTACCAGGCAGGCGCGGCCGGCAAGCCATGATGCATCGCCAAGGCAACCCACGGCGCCGGGTCGGTGCCGCGCCCCCCGAGGATGACCTGCGCCCCGGCGGCGAGTGCCTCCCGGTAGGGTTCAGGCCCCATCATGCCAACGATCCGCTCCGCGCCGTCGATGTCCTCCGGACGCAGCTCGGGCGCATTTCCCAGCGGGCGGATCCGCCCGGCCGCCAGTTGACGCTGCAGCTCGCCCTTGTCCTGCTCGGAGTGGATCAGCGCCATCTTGAACGAGAGCTTGTGCTCGCGCGCCACCTCCCGGATGATGTCGGCGCACACCTGCAAGTGCGGCTCCCCTCCGGCGCCGCCGCAAGTACCCACCATCATGGGGATGCCCCTGCGAATGGCGCCTTGCAGGAGCAGCGACAAGTCGCGCTTCATTGCCAGCCGCGAGTTGAGCGTCTTGCCGGAGCCCAGGTAGTGCGGGCCCGGATCCGAGCTGCCGCCATCCACCCCGATCATGTGCGGGTCGTGTTCCAGGGCGGCTTTCAGGGATGCCTCGGGAAAGCCGTAACCCAGGATCCCACTGGCGGACATCATCCGTACGGCATTGGAACTCGAACGGCTCATTTCCCGCTCCGCTTCCAGTCTCCCGCGTTCGGGCGCGGCAGGCCGAGGTTCTCGCGCAGGGTGCTTCCGGCGTACTGCTTGCGCAGCAGGCCGCGCTTTTGCAGGTGCGGAACGACCAGCCTCACGATGTCTTCGTAAGTGCCCGGGACCGTCGTGCCGGACAGTACGAACCCGTCGCATGCGGTGTTGAACCACTCCTCCATCTGGTCGGCGACCTGCTCCCCCGTGCCCACGAAACACGGCCCGTCCTGCAGCGTGCCTCGCCCCGACGATTCGACGAAATCCCGCACCGAAGGATTCTTCTTGCCGCTGATCTGGATGACCTTGTCGCGCAGGCTCTGCCACGACATGGCGGCGAGCTCCGCGTCCGTGAAAGGCTGTTCGTACGGGCGGCCGGAAAAGTCGATGTTGAGTGTCTCGCCCATCATGGTGAGTCCGTCCACTGGCCGCGACATGCTTGCGATCAGGTCCCGCTTCTCGCGCGCGAGGCTCTCCGTTTCTGCGACGATGACCTTCAGTTCCGGTGCGATCCGGACGCTCGCCGGATCCCGGCCAGCGGAGGCGATGCCGTCTTTCAGGCCCCGGTATTGCTTCTTGCCGTTCTCAAGCGTGGGGTACTTGGCGAAGACCAGTTCTGCCCAGCGTGAGGCGAATGCCAGACCACGGCCGCTCTGCCCTGCCTGCAGGATCACGGGATGACCCTGGGGCGAACGCGGCACCGGCAGCGGCCCCCGTGACTTGAAATACTTGCCCACATGGTCGAGCCGGCGAACCTTGTCCGGATCGGCAAACACCCCTTCGGCCTTGTCCGCGATGATCGCGTCGTCTGCCCATGTGTCCCAGTGGCCCATGACGACCTCCAGGAACTCGTCCGCGCGGTCATAGCGCAAGTCGTGCTCCAGGTGGTCCTCGTGACCGAAGTTCGCCGCTTCCGAGTCGTTCATGGAAGTCACGACGTTCCAGGCCACCCGCCCCTTGGTCATGAGATCCAGTGTGGCGAACAGCCGCGCGACATGGAAGGGCTCGTAGTAAGTGGTCGAGTAGGTGGCGCCCAGCCCCAGGCGCGAAGTCACCATCGCCATGGCCATCAGGACGGAAGTCGGCTCCAGCTTGAACGCCCGGACGCCGTGCTTGACGGTGTCGCGGTGGTTGCCGCCGTAGATGTCAGGAATGGCCAGACGGTCGTCGAAGAACGCCATGTCGAAGCACCCATCCTCCAGCGTACGGGCCACGCGCTGGTAGTACTCGGGGGTGAGGTAGTCCGTCATGCTGGCGGGGTGGCGCCACGAGCCCGCGTAGTTCGTGCAGTTCTGGGCCTGCATGAACGCGATGAGTGTCATCTGGCGGGACGGTTTCTGCATGGGTGCTCCTGTTCGGGTGTCGATGGCCTGGCGGCGAAGTGCCGCAAGTATTCGGGGGGTGGGCAGCCAGGGCAATTTCCCAAGCGTGATGAGCCCATAGGCCAGCGCAATAAGTGCGGCCCGTCATTCATTGGCGGCGCGCATAGCACCATTCGACGCCGCGATTTGTCGATGAGACGCAACGCCACCACACTCCGTCCTGTCCCATGCCTCCTGGAGTGATTCCTTGCAGTCCTGCTCCCCTCCAACCCACCGCTCCGACGTCGCGGCCGGCACAGCTTTCGACACTGTGGATGAGGCCGTGTCGGCGATTGCGGCCGGTCGCTTCGTCGTGGTCGTCGACGCACAATCCCGCGAAAACGAAGGCGACCTGATCATTGCCGCGGACGCCGTGACCCCTGAGGCCATCGAATTCATGCGACGGCACACCAGCGGCGTGATCTGCATCTCGTTGCCCGCGGACGCATGCGACCGCTTGAAGCTGCCCCCCATGGTGGAGCGTGGCGCGGACGGCTTCGGCACCGCCTTCACCGTGAGTGTCGACAAGCGTGATGGGATCACGACCGGAATTTCCGCGTCGGATCGCGCGGCGACGCTCCGCGCACTGTCCGATCCGGACGCAGTTTGGGATGATTTCGTCCGGCCGGGTCACGTGTTTCCTCTGCGCGCCCGTTCCGGCGGCGTGCTCGTGCGGCCGGGACATACCGAGGCCGCCGACGACCTGGTCGCGATGGCTGGGCGCCGGCCTGGCGGAGTGCTCTGCGAAATCGTCGGCCCGGACGGCGAAATGGCCCGCCGTCCGGAACTTCTGCGCTTCGCCCGCATGCACGGGCTAGCCGCCATCAGCATTGAGCAGCTGATCGAGCACCGACTTGCGCACGCCGGCTCCGCCATTCGGCCCGCGGGGGAATCAGCATGAACCTGGATCCCCGCGAACTGCGACAGGTGCTCGGCGCGTTCCCGACTGGCGTCACGGTGGTGACGACCCTCGACGGCGGGGGCCGCCCTTTTGGCGTCACCGCCAACTCCTTCAGCTCCGTTTCCCTCGATCCGCCCCTCATCCTCTGGAGTCAGTCGAACACGTCCAGCAGCCATCCGGCGTTCCGCGACTCGGATCACTTCGTGGTCAACGTCATGGCGCAGGACCAGGTGGACGTCGCCACCCGCTTCGCGAAGTCCGGCATCGACAAGTTCCAGGGCGTCTCCGTCCGGCCTGGCATCGGCGGGACTCCGGTCATCGAAGGCGCTGCCGCCACCCTGGAGTGCACCAAGGTGGCCGCGTACCCCGGGGGCGACCACACCATCTTCGTGGGGCGCATCGAGCGCATGGAACGGTCCCCACGCCCCTCGCTGGCCTTCGGCAACGGGCGCTACATGGTCACGTTTGCGCACGACCTCGGTGGCG
>JAJNBO010000015.1 GCA_021156245.1 Ramlibacter sp.
GGCGGCACGTTGGTCAGCAGCTCGCGCGCGCGCGCCACGGCGGCCAGGCCGCGGGTGATCGGGCTGGCGACTTCCGACAGCCGCTTGATCGGCGCGATCAGCATCAGCATCGCGGTGACGAAGGCCGCGAAGGTGCCGACGGAGGCCTGGATCGGCCCGCCGCCGCGGCTTTGCCAGATGCCGACGCAGATGACGACCGACAGCGAGGCCGCGGCCACGAGGTGGGTGAGCGGCGTGATCGCGGCATTGGCCGCCGCGCCCTTGAGCGACAGGCGCCGCAAGGCCCAGCCCAGGTCGTGGAAGCGTCGCGACTGCGTGCCTTGCGAGCCGTGCAGGCGCACGACGCGCGCGGCGAGCACGTTCTCTTCCACCACGTAGGCGAGGTCGTTGGTGGCCGCATGGCTGCTGCGGGCGATGCGATAGAGCCGGCGCGCGACGACGCGGATGATCCAGCCGACCGCGGGCACGATCGCCAGCGCGATGAGGGTGAGCTGCCAGTTCAGGTACAGCAGGTACACCAGCAGCGCGATCATCGAAAGGCTGTCCTTGAGCAGCCCGATGACGGAGTTCACGAGCAGCGTCACGCCGCTCTGCACCTCGAACACGACGGTGTTGGAAAGGGAAGTGGCGTTCTCGCGCGAGAACAGTGACAGGCGCGCGTCCAGCAGGCGGGTGAACATCGCCATGCGCAGGTTCATCAGGCCGTCCTGGGCGATGCGGGCCAGCGCCAGGTCTGCCAGGAAACCGGCGACCCCGCGCACCGCGAACAGCAGCATCAGCGCCGCCGGCACCATCCACAGCTTCAGGTCGCTGCCGCGGCCGAACCCGTCATCGAGCAACGGCTTCAGCAGGGCCGGCACGATCGGCTCCAGGGCCGACTGGATCAAGGTGCAGATCGCCGCACCCACCCAGAACCTGCGCGAGCCGCCGAAGAACGGCATCAGCCAGCGCACCGCGCCCATGTCGATGCGGATCACAAGTTCTCGTCCAGAGTCGGGGTGCAATAATGAAGCCGCGATTATGCCGTGCGCCGCTGGCCGGCCCCCGCCCCCAGAACCCATGCCACGCCTGACCGTCGTCGTCATCACCCGCAACGAGATCCGGAACATCCACCACTGCCTGCGCTCCGTCGCCTTCGCCGACGAAGTGGTGGTCGTGGATTCCGGCAGCAGCGACGGCACGCCGGAGGCCGCGCGCGCCGCCGGAGCGCAGGTGATCGTGGCGCCCGACTGGCCCGGCTTCGGCCCGCAGAAGAACCGCGCGCTCGACGCCGCCACCGGCGACTGGGTGTTCTCCATCGACGCCGACGAGCAGGTGAGCCCCGAGCTCGCCGCGAGCATCCAGGCTGCGATGCAGTCCGGCCGGCACGACGCCTGGTTCGTCAACCGCCGGTCCAGCTATTGCGGTCAGTACATGGCGCACTCGGGCTGGTACCCTGACCGCGTGCTGCGCCTGTTCCGCCGGGGCACGGCCCGCTTCTCGGACGATATCGTCCACGAGCGGGTCGTGGCCAAGGGTACGGCCGGGCGGCTGCAGGGGGACCTGCTGCACGACAGCATGCCGCACTTCGAGTCCGTCATCGACAAGATCGACCGGTATTCCACGGCGGGGGCTCTCGCGTTGATGAACAAGGGCGTGAAGGGGTCGCTGGCCAAGGCGCTGGGCCATGGCTGGTGGGCTTTCATGCGAACTTACGTGGTCAAGCTCGGCTTCCTCGACGGCCGGCTGGGCCTGGCGCTGGCGATCTCGAACGCGGAAGGCACGTATTACCGCTACATGAAATTGTGGTTGCTGCAGCGTAAAGCCGCCCTTGGTCCGGAGTGACCCGGGTCGCGGAACCTTTGTCCTGCGGTAGAACCCCAGCATTGGCAACAGGAGAGAAACTAGAGATGCATGTTCCTGGACATTGGCGCCGGCGCGACGTGATGGCCTTGCTGGGCACGTCGGCCGCCGGCCCGGCGCTGGCGCAGTTCCGCGTGGAAGTCACCGGCGTCGGCCTCACGCAGCTGCCGATCGCGATCGCGCCGTTCCGCGGCGAGGCCGAGGCGCCGCAGAAACTCGCGGGCATCGTGCAGAACGACCTCGAGCGCAGCGGCCAGTTTCGCCCGGTCGACGCTGCCGCCGGCGCGGGGCTGGACGAAACCAGCCGCCCGGACCTGGCCCCCTGGCGGCAGAAGTCCGCGGACTCCCTGGCCGTGGGCAGCGTCACGCGGCTGGCCGACGGCCGCTACGACGTGCGGTTCCGCCTGTGGGACGTGGTCCGCGGCCAGAGCCTCGCAGCGGATGGCTTCGTGGTGGTCGCGGCCGACCTGCGGCTCGCCGCGCATCGGGTCGCCGACATGATCTACGAGAAGCTCACGGGCGAGAAAGGCGTGTTCTCCACGCGCATCGCATATGTGACGAAGGCAGGCAGCCGTTACAACCTGTGGGTCGCCGACTCCGACGGCGAGAACGCCCAGTCGGCCCTCGCCAGCGCCGAACCGATCATCTCTCCGGCCTGGGCGACCAGCGGGCGGCAGCTCGCGTACGTCTCGTTCGAATCGCGCAAGCCGGTGGTGTACGTGCACGACGTGGCCACCGGCGGCCGCCGGCTGATCGCCAACTTCCGCGGCTCCAACAGCGCGCCGGCGTGGGCGCCCGACGGGCGCACGCTCGCGGTCACGCTCACCCGCGATGGCGGCTCGCAGCTGTACACGATCCCCGCGACGGGTGGCGAGCCGCGGCGCCTGACGCAGTCCGCCGGCATCGACACCGAGCCGATCTATTCCGCCGATGGCAGCACGATCTATTTCGTCAGCGATCGTGGCGGCGCACCGCAGATCTACCGCATGTCCGCCACCGGTGGACAGCCGCAGCGCGTCACCTTTACAGGGTCTTACAACATTTCCCCGGCCCTGAGTCCGGACAACCGGTGGCTGGCCTACATTTCGCGCATCAACGGTGCTTTCAAGCTGCAGGTGATGGAACTCGCCAGCGGCAATGCGCAGTCGGTCACCGACACGACCGCGGACGAAAGCCCGAGCTTCGCACCCAACGGCCGGCTGATCATCTATGCATCCCGGCAAGGCGGCAGCGAAGCGCTGATGACCACCACCCTCGACGGCAAGATCAAGGCGCGCCTGCCCGGCAAGGGCGGCGATATCCGCGAGCCGGACTGGGGTCCCTTTCAACGTTGATGCAGGGGCGCGAGCGCGTCCCATTTCAGGAGGTTCAGGGAATGAAGCAACGTGTGTTCCTGGCGGTCGCCCTCGCGGCCATGCTGGCCGGCTGCGCCAGCGGCGTGAAGCTCGACGACGTACCGGTGGAAGACAGGCGCGGCGGCGCCGTCGGCCCCGGTCCGGGTGGCCCCGGCGGCCCTGGGGGTCCCGGTGGAATGAGCCAGGTGCAGCCGGTGCAGGCCGACCCGACCGCGCGCGCCACGTCCGGGCCGGCCAACGTCGCCCGCATCATCTACTTCGACTACGACAGCTACGTCGTGAAGCCGGAGTTCCAGTCCCTGATCGAAGCGCACGCGCGCTACCTGCGCGCCAACGCGTCGCGCCAGGTGGTGGTCGAGGGCCACACCGACGAGCGCGGCGGTCGCGAATACAACCTGGCCCTCGGCCAGCGCCGCTCCGAAGCCGTGCGCCGCGCGCTCGGCCTGCTGGGCGTGCCCGACACGCAGGTCGAGGCGGTGAGCTTCGGCAAGGAGAAGCCGGCCGCGATGGGCTCCGACGAAGCGTCGTGGGCGCAGAACCGCCGCGTCGAGATTACCTACCGGTGAATCGCATGAAACGTTCCGCGCTCGCCGCGGCGCTGGCCGCCGCCTCGCTCTTCACCGCAACCGCGCAGGCCGCGCTGTTCGAGGACGACGAGGCGCGCCGCGCCATCATCGACCTGCGCCAGCGCGTCGAGCAGCAGCGGCAGGGGCTGGCCGACGAGGTGCGCCGCGCGAACGACGAACTGCGGCAGGAGAACGCCACGCTGCGCCGCAGCGTGCTGGACCTGCAAGGCCAGATCGAGGCCTTGCGCTCGGAGCTCGCGCGCCTGCGCGGCACCGACGAACAGCTCGCGCGCGACCTGGCCGACACGCAGCGCCGGCAGAAGGACATCGTGCAGGGCGTCGAGGATCGGCTGCGCAAGTTCGAGCCCTCGCAGGTGAACGTGGACGGCAAGGACATCATGGTCGAGCCGTCCGAGCAGCGCGACTTCGAGGCGGCGCTGGGCACCTTCCGCAGGGGCGACTTCGTCGCCGCGCAAGTCGCGTTCGGCGAGTTCCTCAAGCGCTATCCGAACAGCGGCTACCGTCCCACGGCGTTGTTCTGGATCGGCAACGCGCAGTACGCCAACAAGGACTACCGCGGCGCCATCGCCAACTTCCGCCTGCTGCTGCAGCAGGCGCCGGACCACCCCCGCGCGCCCGAGGCCGTGCTGTCCATCGCGAACTGCCAGATCGAGCTGAAGGACAACGCGAGCGCGCGCCGCACGCTGGACGATCTGATCAAGGCCTATCCGCAGTCGGAAGCGGCCGGTGCCGCGCGCGAGCGGCTGGCCCGCTTGCGCTGAGCGTCGCCACCGGATGACCCACCTGGACGAAGCTGCGGACCTGCAGCGGCGCTTCGGTGGGCTCGAGCGGCTGTACGGCATGGCCGGTGCCGCGGCGATCCGCCGCGCGCACGTGGCGGTGGTCGGCATCGGCGGCGTGGGTTCGTGGGCGGCTGAAGCGCTGGCGCGCAGCGGGGTCGGTGCGCTGACGCTCATCGACCTGGACCACGTCGCCGAGTCCAACATCAACCGCCAGATCCACGCGCTGGAAAGCACGGTCGGCCAGGCCAAGGTGCTCGCGATGCGCGATCGCATCGCGCAGATCCACCCACGCTGCGTCGTGCACCCCGTCGAGGAGTTCGTCGAGCCGGTGAACTGGCCGGCGCTGCTGCCGGCGGGCGTGGACGCAGTGATCGATGCATGCGACCAGTTGCAGGCGAAGGCGGCGATGGCCGGCTGGGCCCGCGAGCGCAAGGCACTGTTCATCTCGTGCGGCGCCGCCGGCGGCAAGCGCCTGGCGCACAAGGTGGACGTCGACGACCTGTCGCAGACCACGCACGACCCGCTGCTGGCCCAACTGCGGTACCGCCTGCGCAAGTTCCATGACGCGCCGAAGGAAGGCAGGAAGATCGGCATCCCCTGCGTCTTCAGCCGGGAGGCCGTGGCCCCGCCGGACCCGTCGTGCGCCATCGAAGGCGACGGCACGCTCAACTGCCATGGCTACGGTTCGGTGGTCAGCGTGACCGCGACCTTCGGACAGGTCGCCGCGGGTTGGGTGCTCGATCGCATCGCCACGCGAAAACCCGTTTCCGACACGCTATAATCGCGGGCTTTGCTGCTCGCAAGAGCGGGAAAACCGGTCGGGACGTTAGCTCAGTTGGTAGAGCAGCGGACTTTTAATCCGTTGGTCGCAGGTTCGAATCCTGCACGTCCTACCAACTCCATCGAGAAGCCTGCTACGGAATCCGTAGCAGGCTTTTTTCGTTTTCGCTTGCACTCGCGGACTCACCCAATTGGGGAGTAGCGAAGAGCGATGCACCTCCTTTAATGTCACGGCCGGACACACGTTGCAGCATATGGCAGCGCTTGTGAACCTTTTGTTTCTTTTTGACAGCAACCAAGGAATACAGGCCCATGACCGGAATCGTGCACAACGGCAACGACAGCGACGAGTTCATCAACGGAACTTCCGACAACGACACGCTGTCGGGCGGCGGCGGCAACGACAACGTGTATGGGGGCGAGGGTGACGACGTGATGTCCGGCGGTTCCGGCGACGACCGGATCCTGATGACGCTCGAGGGCGACGGCGGCAACGACACCGCCGATGGCGGGGAGGGCGGCTGGGACTCCGCGATCTACGACTACCGCAACGATACGGCGGGCATCAACTTCGTCGTCACCGCCGACACCGGCTTCCAGTCCGAGGCCGACGGCACCACAGACGAACTGTCCGGCTTCGAGAGCGTCGAAGTCTTTGGCGGCTCGGGCAACGACACCATCGTCGGCGACTCGGGCTCGAACTTCATCGAGGGCCGCGCCGGCGACGACACCCTCACCGGGGGCGGCAACGGCGACACCTTCGGGTTCGACTTCACGGAGGCCACCGGCACCGACCGCATCACCGATTTCACCGCGGGGCAGGACACGCTGCACTTCCGCTCCAACCAGATCACCAGCGTGGTCTCCGGCAACGACCCGAGCGCACTGGTCGCCGGCCAGATGATGGTGGATACGGGCGCACAGACCACCGTCTACGTGCGCGGCGAAGGCGGCATCCTGCAGACCATCGTGCTGGACGGGACTTTCACCGCCAGCCAGTTCACGCTTTCCACCTTCGATTGGGGCACCAACGTGGGCATCAGCCCGCCGGCGACGGACGGCGACGACAACCTCATGGGAGGCAGCGGCAACGACTCCATCGACGGACTTGGCGGCAACGACTTCATCGACGGCGGCGCCGGCGACGACACCTTGTCCGGTGGCACCGGCGACGACTTCATCATGGGCGGCAGCACCTGGAGCGGTGGCACGGACGTCATCGACGGGGGCGAGGGCAACGACACCGTCCACTACAACTACACCGACAACACGAGCGGGATCACCTTCAACATCTCGACCACCGGCGACTCGCAGGTGGACCCGTCGGAGGGCACCACCGACACGCTGACCGGGATCGAATTCATCAACGTCGGCGGCGGCAGCGGCAACGACGTCATCACCGGCGGCGTGCTCGAGAGCTACGTGGACGGCAACGCAGGCAACGACACCCTCACCGGCGGCACCGCGCGCGACACGTTCGCCTACAACGCCGACGAAGACAACGGACAGGACCGGATCGTCAACCTGGGGACCAACGACTCCCTGTGGTTCCACGGGGTGCATCTCACGGGGCCCATGCTGCAAGGTGACAACCCTTCCGCCCTGGCCGTGGGCGAGGCGATGCTCGGCACGCCGGCAGGTGGCATCACGATGCTGTATGTGCAGACGGGAGGGCCGGCCGGGTTGATCACGATCGAGCTGGCGGGCAATTACAGCCGCAGCAACTTCAGCTTCTACTTCGGCGGCGACGGCACCAGCCTGAACTTCCTGCAGCCCACGTCGGGCAATGACGTGCTCTGGGGCGGAACCGGCCATGACTACATCGAAGGCCTGGGTGGCAACGACAACCTCGGCGGCGGCGAAGGGGGTGATGACACCCTGATCGGTGGCGACGGCAACGACACCCTCAGCGGAGGTAACGGAGACGACTTGCTGGACGGTGGCGCAGGGAGCGACGCGTTCAACACCGGAGACGGCGACGACACGGTGATCGGCGGCGAAATCACGGACCGCATCAACTACACCGACCTGAACAGCATCAGCTATGGCAATGCGGTGGGGCCGATCACGCTGAACCTGGAAACCGGCTTGGTGATCAAGGAAAACGGCACCGACCAGCTGTCGAACATCAACTTCGTCACCGGATCGGGATACGACGACACGCTGATCGGCAGCAACGACGCCGCGATGTTCGAGCAGTTCGACGGCGGCAATGGCGACGACACGATCGACGGCGGCGGCGGCGCCAACCGGGTCAACTACTTCGGCGCCGGCGCTGCCGTGACCGTCGTGCTGGGCACGGGGGAGGGCGGCACCGGCGACGGCTACGCCACCGGCGCCCGCGGCAACGACACGCTGATCAACATCAACAACGTCAACGGCACCGCGCACGGCGATACGCTGATCGGTTCGGACCGGACCACCAGCATCGAGGGCTTCAACGGCCGCGGCGGCAACGACACCATCGACGGTGCCGGCGGCATGGACCATGCGCGCTACGACAGCGCCGGGAGCGCGGTGACGGTCAACCTGGCGCTCGGCACCGCGTCGGACGGCGAAGGCGGCACCGACGAGTTGCACAACATCGAGTCCGTTCGCGGCAGCCGCTTCGGTGACACGCTGATCGGCAGCGACACCACCAGCGAAGACACCAACGGCGACGGCTTCGCCGACTACGAGTACTTCATCGGCATGGCCGGCGACGACACCATCAACGGCGCCGGTGGCTGGGACCGCGCCGACTACACCACGTCGAGCGCCGGCGTGATCGTCTCCCTGGCGGATGGCAAGGCGTGGAACGACGGCTACGGAACCGTCGACACCTTGACCAACATCGAGGCGCTGCGCGGATCGGAATTCGCGGACGACCTCACCGGCGACAACAACGCCAACCGCCTGGAAGGCATGGGCGGCGACGACACGCTGGTCGGCGGCGGCGGCAACGACACCCTGCTGGGCGGCGCGGGCTACGACGTGGTGACGTACGCGGCGGCGGGCGCCGGCGTGACGGTGGACCTGCTCGGCGGCACCGCTTCCGACGGCACCGGTGGCACCGACACGCTGGGCGGCATCGAGAACGTGATCGGCTCCGAGCATGCCGACACCATCACCGGCGACGCCGGCAACAACGACATCATGGGCCTGGCGGGCGACGACATCATCGTCGGCGGCGACGGCAGCGACACGGTGCACTACGGCCCGGACGGCGGCGCCACGGGCGGCATCGTCGTCGACCTGGCCGCAGGAACGGCCCAGGACGGCACGGGCAGCACCGACAGCCTGAGCGGCATCGAGAACGTGATCGGCACGCTGTTCGGCGACAGCATCGTCGGTGACGGCGCGGACAACCACCTGGAAGGCCTGGACGGAAGCGACTACCTGCAAGGCGGTTCGGGCGTCGACACGCTGCTGGGTGGAGCCGGCGACGACACGCTCGGCGGCGGCTTGGGTGGGGACCTGATGGATGGCGGCGACGGCTTCGACACCGTGCTGTACGGACAGGCCGGCATCGGCATCGAGGTGAACCTCGCCAACGGCAGCAACAATGCCGACGACATCCTGCTGAACATCGAAGGCGTGGTGGGTTCGGCCCACGCCGACCAGCTCACGGGCAGCAACGTGGCGAACGTCCTCGACGGCGGCGCGGGCGCCGACACCCTGGCCGGCGGAGGTGGCCACGACACGTACTTCGTGGACGATGCAGGCGACGTGGTCACGGAAGCGGCGGCCGGTGGCACGGACACCGTCAACGCGAGCGCCAGCCACACGCTGGCCGACTTCGTGGAACGCCTCGTGCTGACGGGCGGCGCGGCACTGAAGGGGACCGGCAACACCCTGGACAACACGCTGACCGGCAACACCGGCGCCAACGTGCTGGACGGCAAGGCCGGCGCGGACACGATGGCCGGTGGCACCGGGAACGACACGTACGTCGTCGACAACGCCGGGGACCGCGTCACGGAAACCGCCCCCGGCGGCGTGGACACGGTCAAGGCGAGCATCACCTACACGCTGGGCAACTTCGTGGAAGGCCTGACGCTGACCGGGAACGCAGCCATCAACGGCACGGGCAACACGCTGGCCAACACGCTCACCGGCAACGCCGGCGCGAACGTGCTCGATGGCAAGGCCGGAGCCGACAAGATGGCAGGCGGCGCGGGCAACGACACGTACATCGTGGACAACGCGGGGGATCGGATCACCGAAACCGCCACGGGTGGCACCGACACGGTGAAGGCGAGCGTCGGCCACACGCTGGCCAACTCCGTGGAAAACCTGACGCTGACCGGCAAGGGCGCCATCGACGGCACCGGCAACACCCTGGCCAACAAGCTGACCGGCAACGCCAGCGCCAACGTGCTGGACGGCGCGGCCGGCGCGGACGTCCTGAATGGCGGCGCTGGCAACGACACGCTGATCGGTGGGACGGGCAAGGACGCCCTGACGGGCGGCGGCGGGGCGGACCGCTTCGTGTTCGCCAACGCGACGCACAGCAGCGGCAATGCCGTCGACTCGATCGCGGACTTCCTCCGCGGCACGGACAAGATCGACCTCTCCGCGCTGGATGCCAACGCCAAGGCGGCGGGCGTGCAGGACTTCAAGTTCATCGGGGCCAAGGACTTCGGCGCCAACGCCACGGGGCAGCTGCGCTTCGAGGTGAGCGGCGGCAAGCTGATGCTGTTGGGGAGCACCGATGCGGATGCCGCCGCTGAGTTCGCGGTGGAGATCGTGGGTCTTCGCACCCTCGGCGCCAGCGACCTGATCCTGTGATGGAAGCCGCGGACAGGCGCTGGAACGCCTGTCCGTTGGCCTTCACGGGGGGACACGGCATAATCGCTCGACCATGAGCCTCGAGCGCAGTACCCACAGCATCCTTGTCGTCGACGATGCGGAGTCCAACCGGTACGCAGTCTCGCGCGCTCTGCGCGCGGCCGGGTACCAGACGGTGGAGGCGGCCGCGGGCGCCCAGGCCCTCGAGCTCGCCGAGTACGTCGAGGCCGTGGTGCTGGACGTGCACCTGCCGGACCTGCATGGCTTCGAGGTCTGCCGCCTGCTGCGCGCCAACCCGAAGACCGCCCGGGTGCCGGTCATCCACATCTCGGCGGTGTACGTCACCGACGAGGATCGCGCCGCCGGTGAGCGGGCGGGCGCCGATGCCTACATGGTGTCGCCCGTCGATACGGACGAACTCGCGTCCACCATCGACCGCCTGGTGCAGGACCGCGCCGGCGCCTGAGCGGCCCCTCAGCGCCGCCTGCGCAGCAGGTGGACCACCTCCCCGTCCTTTTCGTCCTGCGAGACCAGCTCGTACTGCGGGACGTGCTTGGCCAGCGACTGGAACTCGGCCACGCTTTGCGGTTGGGAGGTCAGCACGCGCAGCAACTGGCCCGCCTGCATGCCGCGCAAGGCCCGGTGGGTGCGGAGGACGTGCAGCGGCGCGCTGACGTCGCGGACGTCCATTTCCTGCAGGGTGCCGCCGGAGTTCTCGCTTGGGCTGGGTTTCGACATGGAATGCGGTGGCGCGTCGGTGACGCATGGTGACACAGAAGGGCAGAATCGCGGCATCCCAAGGAGGCCCGCCCTGCGCTACCTGTTCGTCCACCAGAACTTTCCCGGCCAGTTCCGCCATGTCGCGCGCGCGCTGGCCGACGATCCCGCCAACGAAGTCATCGGTATCGGCGACCTGCGCAACCTGAAGGGGCGGCCGCAGCTGCACCCGCGCGTGAAGGTCGCCGGCTACGAGGTGAAGACCGGCGGCAGCCCCCAGACCCACCCCTACCTGCGCGACTTCGAGGGGCACGTGCGCCGGGGCCAGGAACTGGTGCGGCTGCTGCTCCCCTTGCGCGACAAGGCGGGTTTCCGGCCCGACGTGGTCGTGTCGCACCCGGGGTGGGGCGAATCGCTGTTCCTGCGCGACCTGTTCCCCGACGCACGCCACGTCCAGTACTGCGAGTACTACTACCACGCGACCGGGGCGGACGTCGGGTTCGATGCGGAGTTCCCGACCTCGCTGAACGACCAGCTGCGGGTGCGCATCAAGAACAGCACGCAGCTGCAAAGCCTGGTGTCGGCGGATGCGGGCCTGTCGCCCACCGCGTGGCAGCAGGGCCGCTATCCGCCCGAGCTGCGCGCGAAGATTCGCGCCATCCACGACGGCATCGATACCGGCGTGGCCCGGCCGGATCCGGCCGCCACCCTGGAGATCGAGGGGCAGCGGTTTTCGGCCGGCGAGGAAATCGTCACCTACGTCGCGCGCAACCTGGAGCCGTACCGCGGCTTCCACGTGTTCATGCGCATGCTGGAGAAGCTGCAGGCCTTGCGGCCGCAGGCCCGCGTCATCGTCGTCGGCGGCGACGACGTCAGCTACGGCCGGCCACCGGACGACAAGGAAACCTGGCGCCAGCACTTCATCCGGCAGCTGCAAGGCCGCGTCGATTTCGGCAAGGTGTCCTTCCTCGGCAAGGTGCCCTACGCGCAGTTCCTGAAGATCCTGCAGGTCTCCGCCGCGCACGTGTACCTCACCTATCCCTTCGTGCTGTCCTGGTCCATGCTGGAAGCGATGGCGGCCGGCTGCGTGCTGGTCGGCTCGCGCACGGCGCCGGTCGAGGAGGTGATCGAAGACGGGCGCAACGGGCTGCTGGTCGATTTCTTCGACACAGCGGCCATGGCGCAGCGCATCGCGGACGTGCTGGCGCGGCCCGCGGACTACCAGCCGCTGCGCGTGCAGGCCCGCCAGACCGTGCTGGAGCGCTATGACCTCGCCACGGTGTGCCTGCCCCGCACGCTGGACTTCCTGCGCGGCTAGGGGTCAGGCAGCGCGCCGCTGCATCTGCACGCGGGTGGGCACGAAGGCGTGCCGGTCGCGCAGCGAGCGCCAGGTTTCCGGGGAAACCAGCCGCGGGTCTGCTCCGTGCGCGCCTTCGATGCGGCACTCCTCGGCGCGGGCATGGCAGCCCGCGGCCAGCAGGTCGCAGGCTTCGGGGGTTGCCGTGGCCGGTTGCACCGGGCCGAGGTGGGGTTGCCAACGAGGATCCATGCGCGCAGCCTGCGCTTTCCCGGACATCCTGTCTGCAGGGAAGGGCGGGCGCGCGTGTGAGACGGCGCGCACAGCCCCGGGCCGGTGCGTCAGGCCGGGGCGGCGTTGTCCTTGCCAGCCTCAGCCCTCTGCTGCCGCTTGCCGTACTTGAGCTTCATGACGAGCACGGCGCAGGCGAAGACGAGCGTGGAGGAATTGGCCACCATCATGGGCACTTCCTTCAGCACGATCCCGTAAGCCAGCCAGACCGCGACGCCGAGCGTGAAGACGCTGTACATGCGCAGCGAGATGCCGCTGACGTCCTTGGTGCGGAAGGTGCGCCAGGCCTGCGGCACGAAGGACGCCGTGGTCAGCGTGGCTGCGGCGTAGCCGAGCATGTCCGAAACTTCCATCATGGTGTTGGTGCGGTGTCCTGTCCTTGGACAACCATTGCACCGCACGGGCGCCGCCGGGCTGATAGGCGGGGCGAGTCAGTCGGTGTCAGCGGGAGCCTGATGCTCGAGCACGATGGGCGCGGGAGCAGGCAGCTGGAGCTTCGCCGCCTTGCAGACCTCCACGCAGTCGCGGATGTGCTGCTCGCCCAGGTAGCGGATTGCCGTGTAGCCGATCAGCGCGGACAAGGCTTGCCCCGCGAGCGGCACGTACTTCGTGGCCTGCTTGACCGTCAGGCGCCGGCCGATCGTGGCCGCCATGCGGATCACCAGGTCGCGCGTGATGAACTTGCCGATGACGATCGAGCCGACGACGCCGATCGCCTTCTCGATGTCGTCCTGCTTGCGTTTGGGCAGGCGGTCGATCTGGTGGGGCGCCAGGCCGAACTGTTCGCTGATGGCGGGAATGAGCTTCGACAGCAGCGCCGCATCCACCAGCCAGTCGAGGCCGGGAATGGGAACGGTGCTCGCGGCTGCGCCCGCCAGCGCCCGCCGGTTCAGGAGCTTGCGGGCCCGCCGCACGGCGTCGAGCAGGGCAGGGTCGTCGGCGGCGAGCTGGAGCGAGGAAGGCATGCCCCCATGGTGGGGGCGCCTGCCGCCGCGTGCAAGCGTCAGCCCGCCGCTTCCGCGGCCTCGATGTCGCCGGACAACGCCAGCCACCGCTCTTCGAGCGCGGCCAGTTCATCCGTGACGGCCTTGAGCCGGCGGCCTGCCTCGGCAATGGCGGCGGGAGCGGGAGAAGCCGCCAGCCGAGCCTCGATCTCGCCTTTTTCCGCCTCGAGCGCGGCGATGCGCTTCTCGGCCTGCTCCAGCTCCTTCTTCAGCGGCTTCAGGCGACTGGACAGTTGCTGGCGCTGCACCGGTGAAGGGGCCGGGGCGGGGGCGGGCGCCGGCGGGGGCGCCGCATTCGCCAGCTTCGCCGCTTCGCGCAGCCGCTTCGCCTCGTCCAGCAGGTAACGCTGGTAGTCGTCGAGGTCGCCGTCGAACGGCGCGATCCCGCCGCGGCCGACCAGCCAGAACTCGTCGCACACCGAACGCAGCAGCGCGCGGTCGTGGCTGACCAGCATCACCGTGCCTTCGAACTCGTTGAGGGCCATCGCCAGCGCTTCGCGGGTCGCGAGATCCAGGTGGTTGGTCGGCTCGTCGAGCAGCAGCAGGTTGGGCCGCTGCCAGACGATCATCGCCAGCACCAGCCGCGCCTTCTCTCCGCCGCTCATGGTGCCCACCGCTTGCTGCACCATGTCGCCCGAGAACAGGAACTGCCCGAGGAAGTTGCGCAGCTCCTGCTCGCGGCCGGC